>CAYYEN010000543.1:0-2837 GCA_964470795.1 uncultured Spirochaetaceae bacterium
TTTCTCAAAGACAGCCTCTTGTTGGCTATTTTTTATAGGGGGTGTGAACTGTAACGCATTATGCATAAAAAAGCTAAGAAGAATCATAAAACTCCTCTTAGCTTTTCTTTATAAGTTGATAATCAACAAACTAGTTGAACAATCTTGTAACGGCAGCAGAATCTACTATAGGTCCATCTCCCATTAAGTGATAATCTTTACCACCTACATTAATAGGTGTGAAGGTAATGGTATAGCTACCAGCTCTATTAGCATCATAAACGTTAATGTTGCTGTAGTGGATTGTTACAACACCTTGTTCATAAGGTAGTGTTACTTGTAAGTCACCAGTATCACTATAGCCAATAGTTTGTAATGGATCATCATACATATAGCCCATAGTAAGGCCATTTGCCCAAGTTTTAATAGCTGTTGTGGTATTAAGAGTTAATTCACCTTTGCCTGTAACAGTTTCTTTATAATCTGTTAGTTTTATCGAACCTGGAGATTGAGCTGTTGAGTTACTACTATCAATATTGATTCCTGTTGTGTTGTAAGTATATGAATTATATCCCCACCAGTCACCGTTTGATTTGGTATTAGCTGCAACAATGTGGGTTCTTAAAATACTGTTAACATCATTTAAAATATCAAGCGGAGTGCTATAGGTTGGTGTATAGAATTTGAGAGGAACAACAGTAGCAGTTCCATGTGCAGGTGTTACGGTGATATTAACATCACCAAATGTCTTTATTGTAACAAGACCTGTTGAATCAACTGTAGCTACATCCTGGTTGCTAGAAGTGAAGGTTACGTTTTGGTTAGA
Source organism: uncultured Spirochaetaceae bacterium (assembly GCA_964470795.1). Lineage (GTDB taxonomy): Bacteria > Spirochaetota > Spirochaetia > Sphaerochaetales > Sphaerochaetaceae > Bullifex. The sequence continues at coordinate 806 of CAYYEN010000543.1, forward strand.
AGCATCACCTGGTAGAACATCATAGGATAGCTCAACAGTGTTATTTGTGGTTGGTATATACTTAGCGCCATCTTGAAGACCATTGATGTAAACTATAACACCTGTATCCATAACTGCGATAACTTCAAATGAAGTAGTTGCAGAATAAGTATTACCATTTGTTCCAGTTACTTTGAGCATTAAGGTGTTGTAAGAGCTACTTGTATCTGTGTAAATTCCAGCAGTGTCTTTGGTAATCTCAACAAAGTTTGCAGCAGTCCAATCACCAGTCTTAATTTGAGTACCATTAATGTACCAAGTATAGGTTTGAGCACCTGTAATTTCTCCAACATTAATAGTAAGCATTGTGTTTTCTGGTGTAATCAAACGATCTGCAGAAGTTGTAGTAAAGTTAATTGCAAAACTTTCATCAAGAGTTGGTGCAACTATTGTAATATTAGGCTTAACTGGTGTAAATGCTTCTGATGTATTGCTGTTAGCACTATCAGCTTTGAAAGTACCTTCATTGAGAGTTGGAGCAGTTGCTACTACATAATACTGATAAGCAGAGCCTGCAAATATATTAGTTTTTGTGTAAGTAGTAGTTGTTAGAGTTTCTAGTTTAGTTGCAACACCATTATCTTTAATTTCATAAAGTTCGTAATTCTCAGCATATTCAACAGCATTCCAAGAAAGAACAATTGTAGAATCTTTAACTTCGGCAAGAATGGAAGGGGATGCTAAGATAACTTGAATAGGTTTAGCAATAGTTTGTGTTAAAGGTGTACCAGCTTTTGTATTTCCAGAAGTTGTTGCAGTAAGTTGGGCAACACCAGGTTTGTGAGCAACAAAAACACCATTACTAAAATTTACGACTTCTGATTTTGTGGAAGTCCATTTAACAGCTTTATCAACTGCGTTTTCTGGGCTGACTGTTGCCGTAACTACAAAAGAATCGTTGTTTGTAATTGCTGTGGTTGGAACATTACTCTCATTTAAAGTAAGGGATTCAACATAAATGTATGGTGTAAGTTTATAAGGTAACTTTTTGGTACTAGAGTACAAATCATTAAAATAAATACAATCAAACTCAACAGTATAGTAAGTACCTGCAACAAGCTCTGTTAAAGTAGTAGTTCCAGTAAGTGCTGTATCATCTTTAAAGTTAATAGTTAAGGTCTTCTTATCAGCTTGGGTAGAATAATAGGTAACATTAACTATTTTAGCTAAGTTCTTATTATTACTTGCAGGGTTATTCCAAGTCAAATCAATAGCTGTATCTTTACTAGTAGTATTATAATCCCACTTTATATTTGAAATATTATTAGCAGTAACAATCATATTAGGTGAAATTGTTCCAGAGGAGGATTCATTTAAATCTGGAGTTGATATTTGCCCAGAAGAAATGTTAGCAATGGAAGTAAAGAAGTTACGAATTAATAGTTGGTCTGTGGTATTGTTGTATACGTTTAAGTAAACGAATTGTCCTTGCCCAACTGCTAAATTATCAAAAGAAAGGGTTGTGGTATGAGTCTCATTATCAATAACAACTTGAGTTGCTGTTGAAACCCCATTAACCATAAGTTCAAACCTTAATCCAGTTCCACTAAAAGCATTAGCAATGGTTGGAAGGGATATTACTTGAGACCAATTGATTGGAATTTCTATTGAACCGGTGAGATTATCACCTGTTTTTATAATTTGCATTTGAATTGAAACTGAATTCGTAATGCTGGTATTTGTTAAGCTTAATTCACCGCTACCGGTTTGAGTTAAGGCATTTGCAGCATTATAACCATTAACAGTAACTGTATAGTTATCAATTATTACATTATCAAAGGTTACTGAACTAGTTTTAACCTTTTGAGTGTAAGTTTGGGTTGCATTAGTTTTCGAAGTTAAGATAAATTCGTACTCGCTAATTGGTTGAACCTCTGAAGGAGTAATAGTTCTGCTAGCAGAATTGTTAACAGAAATTGTAACTGACTGACTCATGCTGTTGTTCTGTGAACAAGAAAGAGCGAGAGTCAGTGTTGTAATTATCAATAGTAGA
>CAYYEN010000544.1:0-2823 GCA_964470795.1 uncultured Spirochaetaceae bacterium
TGCCCAGGCTGTATTTTCTCAGAATGCACCTATGGATCATGAAATGAGTGATACTGCAAAGAAACAATACAGTTTGCTACTGGATGTTATCGATTTATGTGCTATTTATTATTAGGGCTACATGAAATGGAGGCGCGGTCGAATGAGTGAATTAATTACTGCTTCGAATTTAGATATTGTCATAAAAAAGAATCGAGAGATAGAGGACGAAGTATTAGCACAGGCTATTAAGTTGCAGACGAATCCTTCGATTATGAAGGTTGCTTCAGCTCCTCAGCTTGCGCTACTCATTCTTCAAGGATTTGGATTAGTTCAGATGCCTATAGAGGATAAGTTTCTGAGCGGTGCAATATATGTCAAGGATGGTAAGATCATTCCGGTAGTTAATACGGCATTGCCTAGAGCAAATCAGTATTTTGCTGCATGGCATGAAATATATCATTTAATTTTTGATAGAGTCTCATTTGATCATTTCATTAGAACTGATAACACGATGGAAGAAAGAAAAGCAGAGTGTTTTGCAGCATGTATGCTTTTGAATGGTGTGGACAGATACTTTACAGATCTTCCAGAAATAGATTTTATTTCGAAAATCTTTAATTGTATGGCAACCTTTCAGGCTCCCTATAAAGCTGTTCTGGTTTCTCTTTATGAATACGCAATACAAAGTGAAAACGAGAAACTTTGTGACAGGATAAAGGAGGTATTCGATCTTCAGTTTGATGATTTGCCAGATAGATTTAGAATGCTTGGTCTTGACGATAGTTTAGTCAGACCTTCCTATGTAGTTAATACTTCTTCATTAAAAGAAAGAATCAAGAAGAGTATGGATGAGAATCCAGAACTGAATTACCACAAGGATAATGAGGAGTATTTAGCGAATATTATGGCTGAAATAGCTATGATAACGAGGAGGGTTGAATGATAGAAATAAATAAAATCACAGAATTAGATGATAAAAGACATATCGCCCTTTTGGATACAACATCGATTTCCTTTATGCAGGGGCTAAGTGTGAAAGGGTTGCAACCAGAAGTTATATTGAAAGATTATGATTTGGTTTTGATTCCAGAATGGGTCTTAAATGAAATTAATGATGCTCCTGGAAGAGCAGACTATGTTCAAAAACTGATAGAACAGGGATATCCGATATACTGCATTGAAGAGGGAGCATATACAGATTTGGCGAATGGAGAAGAGGGCAATTTGTATCAGATAATCCTTGCTTCAACAAGTCGATTGGCAAGAATTAGAAGTTATTTGCGTCAGTATATTGAGAAAGCAGATCCGCTTGATATGGATGCATATAAAGACTGGATAAAAAAGTTGTATGATGAGTGGCCGATACCTGGAGAAACGTTATCAAATGGTAGGATAAGAAAGAAAAATGCTGGTGAAGTGTCAATTACAATTTTAGCTGAGATTGTATCATGGTATTATCCTGAAACTAAGGCATTAACCATATATTCACAAGATGGAGATACATATGAATTTCAGAGAAAGGCCGAGGCGGATTTGAGACATGTATTCGCAACAAGAATGCCAGTGCCGGTTTCCTATAAGAGTAATGATGCTATATTATGCCAGTTGGTAAGAGATGGGAAAATTAACATAGATAATCTTGGTGATTATAGAAAAGATGTACGTAAGATTACCTATAGTAAAGAGCAGGACGATCATTCAATTATTTTAGTTACAGAATTAGTGGATAACGAATTATTTGCCAAGCTTGTTTTAGATAAAACAGTACATATTATTTTTTAGCATGGGATAGCGCTTGTAGAAATGCAGGCGCTTTTATAATGCAGAAATCTAGAGGATGAGGCCCTGCTCACATGTGCTGTGCAAGTAAAGGTCAAGTCACAGGCCAAGTACAGGTCAAGACGATATATTGATGGAAGGAGGGTATAACCATGGCAGGGAGATGTTGATTTATAATTAAAATTGACCCGACTGTGCAATTTTATCTTGTAATTTATAATTTTCTTATGAAATGGATGCGTAAAATGAAATTATTAATCATATGATTACTGAGGACCTTTGTAGATGCGAATTGTCGGTCCCTTAGTACCTGGCTCTACAATTGCATACAATTTGGCATCGTTAATCCATGATAAAGCCTTAGAATCTGTCCTGATTGTCGGCCTCCACTCACCATCTCTCTTAATATTACATACATTAAGCACGCATGGAGTGTTGTCTGAATCAACTCCCGCGAATGTATATTCAGCACGCATTTCTATATAGGTGTCCCCAGCATACTTCTGGTGGTCGACGCCTTCAATAATTGCACCAGTGAACAGCTCAGACTCACAGTATCCTGTGAAGTGTACATCCTGTGATAATACTGAGTCTGAACTATCAGTAACGACAACGTTTGTAACAATAATTCTGAATGAGAAGATTTCTTCCTTCCCCTCAAGAAAATATCTGATGGAATCCTTGAGCGCTTCCTTGTGCTCACCACCTGTATAATGGTCCATTCCTCGTACCATTTGAAGCTTTAGCCGATGATTTGAACCGGATTCATTTGTTTTTGCATCCGTTATATCAAATTCATTTTTAACAATGTACTGATATTCAGGGACGACAATGCTATCGCTCGTGCCCTGAATCAAAAGCGTCTCACCCTTGTACTTCGCAAGCTCTGAGTAAGCATCCATGTCCTTGACATCATCAACAAAAGTCTTCGAAAGCATTGCGCGCTCAGTGTAAATCAGCTCAGGCGGATTCTTCGGATCGTAGTTCGCGCCGCCAAGAGTGCCCCTCCTCGCATGATCAGGAATGCACACCGCAGGGAAAACCATGACAAGCTTACTTATT
>CAYYEN010000545.1:0-2811 GCA_964470795.1 uncultured Spirochaetaceae bacterium
TCGTCCAGCCGGGCGGCTCCATCCGGGATACTGAGGTCATCGATGCGGCAAACCGGCTCGATATCGCGATGATCTTTACCGGCGTGCGGCACTTCCGGCACTGAGGCTGCTCATACCCGCGATTCCAATTTTTCCCGGGCATCTCTGGTTGTGTTGATGAGTTTCGTGGATACTGTGAACTATATCGGTTGAGACGAGCACAGGCCACCCCTCTGCCCCGGCAGCTGACGCTTATAGTTGGGAGTATCTACCGTGCGAGGGCTCGATCTCTAGACCTCCGGTTCTGATCCGGACCGATCGAATGAGATCGCCTGATATGTTTCCCCCTCACTGGATAAAGTGGGGTAACGGTGTAACACTGATTTAGCGCCACAGCCTGCCGATATATCGTACTGAGTACCTTCAAAACATTAAGCGTTACCGCTTATGGATGCCCTGCCTGAACCGGTGCCCAAAACGTATTTATACCCGGTGCAAACAGGGTAGTGCACAGAGTGCAGAGGATTTCGTATGAGTATCTGTGCGCATTGCAGCAGAGAGACTGAACAAGGAGCACGGTTTTGCATTTATTGTGGATCTGAAGTAAATGGGGATTCACAGGATCGGCAGGTGAGTGCTCTGATGTGTACCCGGTGCGGAAAGGGGTTGACTCCCGGCGACAGGTTCTGTAGCTATTGCGGATCGGATAGCATATTGCAGACGAGACCGATAGCCGGTGCATCCCCATCAGGGAACTCTAGTTCCGGTGGGTCTCTCACTGTGGCAGCATCCGCTCCAGTTGAACAGGCACACACTCAAGATACTGGATTCTGGTCCTGGGAAAGGCGGCAGACCGGCAGAGGGAAACTATGGGGGATCATCTTGATGGTGATCGCCGTTGTCTGGTTCTTTGGCGCTCTTGCTCTGGGCTGGATCTTCTACTATCCGCCGATTCTTTTCCTGATAGGGCTCTACACCTTCTTCAAGGGTCTTTTTCGAGGGTGAGGCGAATTGTGGAGATCACCGAGTGAAGAAATGCAGAACTCGCGACAGTGCTCCTGTCTTTTGCCCATATATTCTGGTGGGTGCAAGGTTATCCGTTTTATCCGGACCAATACAAGGAGTATGATCTCCCGCGGTAAGAGCGGTCCTGCGGGGTGCGATAGAGTTCGCTGATACATCTTCAGTGCGGGCAATCTCATGATACGACTCGTGCAGTGCGCTGAAAATCCCAATCACTGGTACTCATCACATAATGCCCAATGTCCCTGGTGTGAGATAGCCCGTCAGAGGGGGGTCGACTACTTCCCGGCGCCTGCGATTCCACGAGCGCAGGTCATCACGCCGCAAGAAGATGCGCCCGATGAGCCTGCCGTTATCATACAGAAACCCCAAAAATCCACCCGCTCAAGCCCGGTGATCCTGATTGCAGGAGTTGCACTCATCGCTATCCTTGCTCTCATCATGGTCTCCCTGATGGGGAGTCCGCTCTCCTCATCTCCTGGCGACTCCGGGGAGACGGAGAAGCGGGTATCGGTGCTGTACAATGAAGCGGTTGAGGCGTACAAAGCCAAACAATATGACAAAGCGCTGGGCATTTGCGATGCGGTTCTTGAGGTCAAGCCTGATTTTGCAGCGGCCTGGAACATCAAAGCATTATCCCTGAGTAGTTTGGGCCGGTACAATGAAGCTGTTGTGAGTATCGATGAGGCACTGTCCCTTGAACCTGGCGAAGATATGTACTGGGCGAATCGAGGCGGGATCTGCCTGGGCGCAGATAACTATGACGAGATGAATAGAAGCTTTGAGAGAGCCCTGGAGCTGAATCCCGATAGGCAATGGACCTGGCATCGGATGGGGCAGGCACTCTACTCAGTGGGCGATTACGAGGGTGCACTCCAGGCATACGATACGGCAATCGGCATAGATTCATCTTCTGCGAATATCTGGATTGCACGGGGGTGGGTCTGCGATAAGCTGAAACGGTATGAGGACATGAGAGATGCCTTCAGTCGTGCATTAGAGATCGATAGCAAGAGTGCCGAGGCCTGGCGCGGTAAAGGAAAGGCGTTACACCATCTGGGCCTGTACACTGAAGCCCTGACCCATTTCGATGCAGCAATCCAGAACGATCCCACCCTCGTGTCGGGTTATGCCGACAAAGGCTGGACATACGAGAAACTTGAAGATTATGAGGGTATGAAGAGTTGCTTTGACAGAGCGGTGAAGATCGACCCGGATATGTACAGCACCTGGTATGGAAGAGGCAGGGCATATTGCCGCCTTGGCAATTATAAGGCCGCTATTGCGGACCTGGATCGAGCAATCGAGATTGATCCTGGAGTTGCCCAGCCCTGGTACTGGAAAGGCCGGTGCCTGGCCCATCAGGGGATGTATGCTGAGGCACTTCTCTCTATCGATAAGGCCCTTCAGATCGATCCTGACTATACCGAGGCATGGTACTCCAGAGGTGTAGTTCTGGATCAGCTCGACCGGCATGAAGAAGCTCAGGAATGCTATCAGAAGGCCGACCAACTGGTTCCCGGGTATGCGCAACAGGGTGGGTGGGACCTTGCTTCATCTTCATCTGGTTCCTCCCCGCTTCTTCCCTTTGTCTAAGGGTGATGACCGGTTGTAGTTTCACGTAGAGCCGGCCTACCATCGCACCTATCAAATACGGGCTAACGTAACTTTTGATCCTTCGCCCTATGATCGAAGCCGAGAACCTGCTGAGACCTATCACACCCTCAGGAGAGCGGCACATACTTAAAGGCTGTGGCAGACACCTCAGTAACATTTATAAACTGCAATGGTAATCCACTGCCCGAGGGA
>CAYYEN010000546.1:0-2802 GCA_964470795.1 uncultured Spirochaetaceae bacterium
GTTGTGTAAGCTCCTATTGCATAAAACCCTGCTTGACACAAACTTAACATACCACCGTAACCGGTGATTAAGTTCTGTCCAATAGCCATCAAGGAGTAGATAGCGGTAAAGATTAATACTGTTAATAATAAACTGCTCATACTTTCTCCTTTTCAACTTTACCTAAAATTCCTTCAGGTTTAAGTAGTAATACAAAGATTAAGATAACAAAGGCAATTGTATCTTTATAACCTTGAGGGATGCCTAACATAGCAACACCAAAGGTCTCCAAAATGCCTAATAAAATACCACCAAGCATAGCGCCTGAAATATTACCAATGCCACCAACGACTGCTGCAACGAACGCTTTCAAGCCGGTCATTGTTCCAAGTGTTGGATAGCACTTATAGTCTAAAGCAATTAACATACCACCAACTGCTGCAAGAGCTGAGCCGATAGCAAAGGTTAAAGAAATAACCATATTGACGTTGATACCCATCAGCTGTGAAGTATCTTGGTCTAAAGAAGTTGCTCTCATCGCTTTTCCAAGCTTTGTTTTATCAACAAACAACTTTAGAGAGATCATCATAACGATAGAGACGCCTAAAATTAAAAACTGGTGAGGAGTTACAGTAATTCCCCAAAGGTTAATTGGGTTATTTGCAAACGGATAATCTAGTTTTCTAGATTGTGTTCCCCAAAGCCAAGCTGCCCCATTAGAGAGAATAAAAGATACACCAATAGCTGAAAGAAGCGGTGCTAAACGAGCCGCCTTTCTAAGTGGCTTATAAGCAACCTTTTCAATAAACATGCCTAAGAAGGCTGCAAAGGCTGCAGAGATTATCATTGCTAAAAAGAATGCAACAATAGTCCACACTCCAAAAGTGGCATCCCCTCTAAGGAAGTTAAAAGCAAACATTCCCACATAAGCACCAACCATCAAGATATCACCATGGGCAAAGTTGATGAACTTTAAAATACCATAAACCATGGTATACCCTAAAGCAATTAAGGCATAAATTCCACCTAAGGTTAAACCGTTGGTAAGATGCTGAAAAAATACAGATACAGAACTCACTGTAACCTCCTAAAAACGACATTATCCCTCCTACCCATAAGTAGGAAGGACAATTATATATCACACAATCGATTAATTAACTTTTTGAAGTTTTCCATCCACTACTGTATAAGCACCAAGATACTCAGGAGTTGTTCCATTAACTTTATAAACACCTTGGTAAGCAACAAGATCGCCATTATCTGCAAAGTTAATAACACCTGTTACACCAACATAATCTTTAGTTGTTGCAACTGCATCTCTGATTGCCTTTCTATCACTGCTACCAGCTTTTTCAATAGCTTTCATGATGATGTTAGCACCGTCATATGCATTGTTAGCAAAGGAGTCAGGAGATTGACCAAACTTCTTAGTATAGTTGTCATAGAAATTCTTATAGGAATCATTCTCTTCAACTTTAGCAGGTCCGATGTAGATAACGCCATCTGTATAAGAACCAGCAAGATCATAGATTTCAGGGTTAGAGAAACCATCACAAGATAAGAATGGGATATTGATACCTAATTGGGAAGCTTGCTCAAGTTGTTGAGCCATTTCTACAGTGTAGTTAGGAATGTAGATAGCCTCAACTCCAGCAGCCTTTAAACGAGTTAACTGAGTTCTGAAATCTTTATCGCCTAACTGAGCTGTTTCAACAGCGGAAACTTTACCACCATAACTTTCAAAAGAAGCTTTCATACCTTCATATAAGCCCTGGCTATAGTCGTTCATGATATAAAGACAACCAATGTTCTTATAACCAAGTTCGTTGTAAAAATAAGCACCAGCTACTTCACCTTGTAAACCATCAGATACAACTGTTCTGAAAACATAATCTCCAGCTGCGGTAATATCTTTGTGAGTACCAGATGGGGTAATCATAGTTACACCATTTTCTTGGCAAAGATCACCAACGGTAAAGGAAACACCAGTAAATACAGGGCCAACTAAAGCACAGATCTTATCTGAGGAATATAACTTATCAAAGGAAGCCGCACCCTTTTCTGGGGAGCCTTCACTATCTTCAATAATTAGTTCAACAGGTGCACCATTGATACCACCCTTTGCATTTTGTTCTTCTACTGCTAATTTTGCAGCTTGGCTAATCAAAATACCGTAGTTAGCATTATCGCCTGTCATTGGTCCAATAAAACCAATTTTATAAGGAGCAGAAGCTTTTGTAGCTTTAGCACTAGCGTCTGTTGTTGTAGTTTCACTCTTAGCACAGCCTGTAACTAATAAAGCACAAACTAAAACCAGAGCAACAATTAAAGTATTCTTTTTCATATGCACCTCCATATAGAATAAAAACATTACACTAGATATACACTAAAACGCATATTCATGCAATTAGTAAACAAAATTTTTTACTATTTTTTTTAAAAATATTTATTTTGTTTACTATTTACTTGTTGTTTTTCTTCAGCTAGGACGTGCAACTGCTATCAGATACTATAATTAAGTTGTTTACAAAGCCAAACTAAAGCGAGTTCGAACCAAATCTTAGTGTTATCAACTTTCGTGTTAACTTCAGTATTACATAGCGAAATACCATGTTCTCCTTCTTCAAAGATATGAGCTTCAAAATCGACGTTATAGCGTGATAAGGCTGTGATAAAGCGGATAGTATTTTCAACGCTAACAGCGGGGTCAAAGCGAGTGTGCCAGATAAAGGTTGGAATGGTGTTACTATCTACCCTATATTCAAGCGATAAGTACTTACGAAGAGTCTCCTCCCCTTTACTAATATTAACAGCACTCTCTTC
>CAYYEN010000547.1:0-2801 GCA_964470795.1 uncultured Spirochaetaceae bacterium
AAAGTTTTCTTTAACACATAAGTTATATTTACCAAAAGTGGATGAGTGATGCTTATCAACATAGCTTTCAAAAGGACCATAACCAAAGTATTCTAAAGCTTGCATTTCTTTAGGTAAATAAAGCCTTATTCCTAAACGTGGTAAAGGGGAGAGAAGACAATCACGAGTAAGAGAATATTTAACAACTACCTTACCCTCTCCATTAATTAATAGGGTTACTAAACCTTTTAAAAAAGGTCTTACAGAATCAGAGGCGATACTAAGCTCTGTTTGAATAGCGACTTGACCACTGCTTTGAGAAACCTTTGTAGAATAAGTGAAAACTTTACTCCTATCATAGCCTTGTTCAAACCACTTTGCTTTAACATACATATCATTATCAACAGGTGCTCTAAAAACATTCCAGTTGCTAGGCTTGGTTAAAACATTCTTATTATCATATACCATCTTAGCCAAAAGACCTGTGTTTTTATCAACAGTATAAAGGAAATTATTACCTCTAATCGTTAAATATCTTGAGTTCTCTTTAAGTGTAAAAGAGCTATCTGTTGTGGTCAAACTTACCGGTTTAACTTCATTTTTAACTATCAGTTCATCATGCCCAATCATATGGCCTTTTGCTGCCCAGCTTTGGTCAAACCTCAAGCGATACTTAAAGACAACTGTTACAAAATCAGAGAGAGTTGCAACTTCTTTTATTTTAACCAACTTCTTTTCTTGGGGGTTAATATCAAAATCTGTTAAAGTCTCTTTATAAACAATTTGTCCAAAGTCTCTAATTTCGTACTCAACCTCAAGATATTCTCCAGCTGTTGTAAAATACATTAAATTACGAACTTCAAATTCTAAAGCGCTCACTTGTTTTACTCTGAGAGGACGAATAGCATTCTTATACTCTTTTAAGCCGGTATGAGGACGTCTATCAGGATAAACAAGGCCATCCATACAAAAGTTTCCATCGTCTCTTGTTGTTGCAAAGTCACCACCATAGCCAAACTTGTGTTTGCCATCCTTTGTTATCCCTTGATAAACTCCATGGTCACACCACTCCCAAACACAACCTCCTAAATAAGAGGGATATTTAAGAATTTGGCTAACATTATTTTCTGCATCCCCTGGTCCATTTCCCATAGCATGAATATATTCACATTGAATAAGAGGCTTATCAAAAAATACAAAATACTCATCTACTTCCTTTGGACTTGCATACATTCTTGAATACAAATCTAAAGGAGAAAAATCATTTTCAAACCTTTTATCTGCATGAAGCGCTCCTTCATAATGAGTTAAGCGAGTATTATCAAAACTCTTAATCCAATGAGCAGCTTCTGAAAATCCTTTAGAGTACCCGGACTCGTTACCTAAGGACCAAATCAGAACGCAGCTATTGTTAAGATCTCTTTTAACAGTTCGCTTAACTCTATCAAGGATTGCTTTATCATAAAGGCCACTATTAGCAAGATGGCTATAAACTTCATCTTCTGCATAATACCCCAGTTGGGAAACAGAGCCATGGCATTCTATATCGCTTTCATCTATTACATAAAAACCATAAAAAGTGCAAAGATTTAAAAACCATGGCGCATTAGGATAGTGCGATGTTCTAATCGCATTAATATTATGCTGTTTCATCAAAAGCAAATCTATTTTTGCTTGTTCAAGGCTTATAGCTGAACCGGTATAAGGGTTACTATCATGACGGTTAACACCAAAGAATTTTATACTTTTACCATTTAGATAAACAATCTTATCTTTAATTTCAACACATCTAAAACCAAAATTATAAGCTATATACTCCCCATTAGAAAAAAGCACAATAGTATATAAATTAGGCTTTTCAGCAGACCAAAGCTTAGGTTCTTTAAAATCTACTTCTAAAGAATTTAAAGCAGTAGAGGAATAAACTAAGCCATGCTTATCATCATAAATTTTTACGTCTACTTCTTTACCACCATCAATTACTAATGCAAACTTCCAGTTTTTGTAGTCTGTTGTAGTTGTTGTAATTTTAAAATCTACAAGATGTTCTGGACTTCTTTTTAAAATATATAAAGAGCGAAAGATTCCCGACATTCTCAGCTTATCTTGGTCTTCTAAGTAAGAGCCTGCGCAGTATTTAAAAACCAAAATACTGATTTTGTTATTGCCTTCTACTAAATACTCATCTAGAAGGAATTCACTACTTAAATGAGAACATTGGTTGTAACCCACATAGCTATTATTTACAAACAAATAAAAGCAGCTATCAACACCTTCAAAATATAAGTAATTTAACTTGCCATCTTTTTTGTAGTTATAGTTTCTTGAATATAAAGCACAAGGGTTTTCTTTAGGAATATATGGGGGATCGTAAGGAAAAGGATATTGAAAATTGACATAGGAGTGACTATCATGCTGAAAGTTTTGCCAAACAGAAGGAACTGTAATTGTTTCCTTTTCTTGAGTTTCTAATAGATTAACTTGGCCAAAATCTGTTGCATCCTCTATACTATCCCAATATTGGAAAGCCCACTCTCCATCCAGTTCTACTTTTAAAGACGACTTAAAAGTTTTAAGAGATAAAAAAGCTTCTTCTTCACTTGCACTAGGCAAATAAAAAGAACGATTAGGTTCAGTATTTTCTGAAAAGATAACAGGTGATAAATGACTTGTAAAATCCATAATTATTATTAGTCTCCTAACTCAACAATATGCCTTTAAGCGTTTACGTTATTATAATATAACTTTCACCTTTGTTCTCCTATAAAACTAATATTTTTAACGTGAATTTTTTATTTATACCTAAACCTTCATTTAAACGC
>CAYYEN010000548.1:0-2775 GCA_964470795.1 uncultured Spirochaetaceae bacterium
CTCATGCCCGCCATTGAAATCTAAAAAGTTTTGTAAATCGATGACATCTTGTTCGCATCTTGTAAAAGAAGCGGCGATGAAATCTACATCTTGTTGAATACCAAATAAGATATCTTCTTTGTCTTGTGCACTCAAATAGGGAATATCTAGTACGGTACAAGGAACGTTAAGACTCTTTGTATTTTTTAAGATTCCGCCAATGGTAACAGAGCATATAACATCCTTGTTCTCAATTTTCTCAACTTTGAGTTCAAGGTTGCCATCATCTAATACAATCTTAGTACCAACTTTTACGTTCTTGTATAAATCTGAAAAGGATATACCGGCTTTAGTATTATCTCCAATACTAATTTCTGGTGAGAAGGTGAAGGTTTGACCTTCTGTAAGCTCTACTTGACCGTCTTTAAATTCTTTAACACGAATTTCCGGTCCTTTAGTATCAAGAAGGATAGCAATGGGAAGTCCAAGTTCTTCACGAACTTGTTTTATCCTTTCTATGGTTTCTTGATGATAGCTGTGATTTGAGTGGGAGAAATTCAAACGTGCAACGTTCATGCCAGCATTGGCAAGTGCCTTAATGGTCTCTAAACTTCTAGAAGCAGGACCTAGCGTACAAACAATCTTAGTTCGTTTCATGCCTTCTTTGTACATCTTTTAAAACTAATAGTCTAGCTACTTTTCTTCTAGGGTCCCTTGTCTATTCTTTAAGTGAAGTTGTTCTGGTTAAGATAAATTAACCTATGCCAGCATTCTGAAAGGAAAGGAGATAACACCTAAAACATAGAGTGCAATATGTTTTAGTTTAGAGCTGGAAGCTGTATCTTCTGCCGCATAATGGTTCATCGCAGTTCTAAGCTGTTGGTTTAGCTCTTTGTTCTTGATCACATACATAGATTCTGTATCTAGGTATAGGCTTCTAGGGTCTAAGTTAAAGGAGCCGATGATACTAATATCCTCATCTATTAAGATTGTTTTTGCATGAATGGAGCCAATCCCATTATATTCTTTAATCTTTCCTGTTTTTAGGAGTGCGGGTTTAGTAACTAGATAAGCTGAAAAGGCTGGGGCATTTGGAGTAGTGTTGATGCTATTTGTTAAATAATAAAGAGGTGCATCTATCTTTTTTAACTCTTTAAACTGTTTTGCAGTTGTAACTATATAGGGGCTTTGAAGAATTACTTCTTTTTTAGCGTGTCCCATTAACTCAAGTAGGGTATCCCAAATAATAGGAGCTTTACTCATTCTCCCTTGTGGGTTTGAAATTCTAATTATCCACTCAGGTGTTATAAAGCGGGAAGTGACAGTTGATAGATCTACTTCAAAAGGTGGTTGTTTAACTTCAAATCTTGGTTTTGTGTTAATTTTCTCAGCTTTGAGCTCTTTTACATATTTTAGTTCTAAGAGGGTGGTGAAATAAGAATTCATAGAATCAATAATGCTTACTTCGTCATTTCTTTTTATAAGGATGTCTCTATCATAGACTGGAGATATTAGCTTTTGATCATAACCGTAAAGCTTATCAGCAATATTTCTACCCCCTGTAATTGCATAATCTGAATCGATTAAAAATAGCTTATCATGAAGGCGGTTGTTAATCGTCCAAGGTCTAAAAATTGACATTTTTTCATATAAATAAAGCGTTATATTAGGGTAGGAGGCAAGTTTTCTTTTAGTAGAGTAAGTTAAGCCTCCCATCATCTCATCAACCAAAATTCTAATTTGTACACCTCTGTCAGCGGCCTCAAAGAGATGGTTGAAAAAAGAGGCAGAATAATTGCCTTCTTTTATCGTGTGGTAGCAAATATCGATGCTTTTCTCAGCTTTATCGATCAGGGCAAGTCTAATAGCACCAGAATCAACGCTCTCTTCTAAAAGCGCTATACTATCAGTACTTTTTATGGGAGCTGAAAAAGATTCTAGGGTTTCTTTAAGGACAGCTTTATCACTTTTACCTCGAACTATAATTGGAAGTAAAATTATAATAACTATAAATAGCACTAGGGCTATAATAAGGGATGAGAGTAACTTTTTCATAAATTTAAATTACTTACAAATTTGTAAATAGGCTAGCTTTTTACTCTCAATCTTGTACAGATGACTAAAATTACTCTTAAATTAAACTTGCTGCTTTTTCATCTAGCGCCCAATATGTGTTAATACTAGTTACAAAAGATGCAGGGTAGTTTATATTCTTATCAACTAGTACATCTTTTACGATTTGCTTCTTATCTTCTCCTTTTATAAAGAAAATGCGGGCCTTTGCATTGTTGATGGTCTTCAAACTGAGGGTTACTCGCTCTTGTCCTGAAGCCTTATTGTAGGTTTCTAAAACTATTTGAGAATTGTTTAAAGAGTCTGTTGAGAACAAGGAAGCGGTATGTCCGTCGTTTCCAAGTCCTAAAAGAATGAGATCAAATACTGGTGCCTTATTTGAAAAATTAAGATTTTCTTTTAATGTCTGTTCATATTCTTTTACGCTAAAAGCGGTATCATTGTGGTAGTAGATAGGAAAAAGATGTAATGATTTAACCTTTGGTACCATCAAACGTTTAAAATTACCGTAGTTACTTTGACTATCTTCTTCTTTAACCATGCGCTCATCTACCCAGAAGAATTTGATGTTATCTAATTCTTCTGTATTTAAAGAGTCCTTCATAAGGGAGAATAAACTCATTGGGCTATTTCCCCCTGAAATGGCTAAAGAAAAGTTAGGATGAAGGTTTTGTCGAATATAATTAATAACTTCTTCTTCCATTTCTTTTTGATAGATATTTA
>CAYYEN010000549.1:0-2771 GCA_964470795.1 uncultured Spirochaetaceae bacterium
ATATTGCTCTTATTAACTCCCATCCCATAAGCACAAGTTGCAAATAAAAGGCCATCTTCACTGTTATAAAACCAGTCTTCTATCTCTTTCTTTTCAGCCTTTTCAAGTCCGGCATGATAAGCCTTAGTTTCAAAATAAGAACTGAACTCGTCAGCTAAAGAAGAGGCTAGCTGTCTTGTGGGTACAAAGACAATGGAGGGGAGTAAGGCTTTATCTTGCAAGATAGTAAAGATTTCCGCTCTCAGGCTGAAAGCTTTTCTCACATGAAAGATAAGATTACTTCTGTTACTCCCTCCTTGAATTATATGATAATCCTTTCCTAAGAAGAGCACCTCTTTAAGCCTTTGATTAATGTAGTTATTAGTAGTAGCGGTAAAAGCAAGCAACTGCTTTGCATTTAAAAAGTTGGCAATATAGCCAATTTTTAAATAGGAGGGGCGAAAGCTTTCTCCCCAAGTGATAACCGTATGCACTTCATCAACAACAAATAGTGAGATAGGTAAAAGTCTTAATTGTTCTAAGATTTTCCAATTAGTCAGCATTTCAATATTAGTAATTAGAATTTTTGCTTTTTTTGTTTTAAGGCTTAAAAAGAGGTTAGCAACTTCCTCTTTACTCATACCACCCTCTAATAGTACTGATGCAATATTGAATTTAGTAAATTGTTTTTCTTGATCATGCATTAAAGCTTTAATCGGATAAACTATTATAGTTATGCCCTTAACAAGAAGGGCGGGGAGGGTAAAGCATAAGCTCTTACCGCCCCCGGTTGGTAGAATTGATAATATTGGTGTCTTTCTATTCTTTTCTATATTTTCAAGGATTGAGAAAACTATCAACTCTTGAAAAGGACGTAAGGAAGTGATATTAAGCTTTTCTTTTGCGAGCTTTGAAATTTCAAGTATATCCATAACTAATCTAAAAAAGAAAAGATGAAAGTATTAAATAAAAAGTTAGAATTGAAAGCTAATAGCTATTTAGTTGTTTTAATTCTTTCAAGTTCCTCACGAACCGTTTCAACTTGTTCATGAATCTTAATAAAAGAGGTATTGTTTTCTTTTGAAAAGGGTATATTTTTGTAAATTCTTCTAAATTCCTGGCATGCTTTATCTGCCTTCTCATACTCACCTAATTTTAGAAAATTTGAAGCGACACAAGATAAAACATCAAGTGTTAACAAACATTCTTGACCATACTTATTATTGCAAATAGTTAAGGCTTCAAAAATATAAGCTTGAGCTCTATCAAAGAGTTTAATGTCTGAGTAGCAGCTATAAAGACTGATTAAGAGAGATACAATGGAATCTAAATCAAGAGGGGAAGATGCTTTTAAGATCTTTAGCATCAAGGTTAAACAAGCAATGTTTTCTTTCCTTAAACCTAGTCTTTGATAACAATTAGAAATTCCTTCAAGCGCCATCATGGTTTTATCATTTTGGTCCCCTGGCTTAATTCGTCTTAATTCATAACAATTTTGAAAGTGGAATAAAGCTTCTTTAAATTTTCTGTTTGCAAAGAGGTCTCTTCCTTTTTCTAATTCTAAAGCGGCATCTAACCATTTAGCTTTATCAGAATTTAGAAAAGAAGGAATCTCAAGCTCAATGGAGGAAAGCTCTTGTTCTGTTGCCATCTCAAGGGGGGATTGTAGCAATCCTTCAAGGTTGCTATAAAGATAACTTAGATATTCAAGCTTCTCTTTCTTAACCTCTTCATTAACATGTTTTTTTGTATCAATTTCACGTTGTCTTGCGGCAATATAACTATTAAGAGAATGTCTTACTTCTTTAGACTCTGAGATAGCTTGATGTAATTCAAAGCCTTCTTGCATCTTTTCTAGAGTTTCAGGAGAACGAACTTGTTTGTCTTTGTCCGATTTCCCAACCTTTAATATTTCACTTTCTAGCCATGTAATAGCTTTTTTTTCTTGTGTTTCCATAGCTATAATATAGCATGAAAAAAACGTAATTAGCAATTTAAAACTTTTTTCTTAAATAAGTACAAACTTTATAGTTTTATTACTTATTTTGTGATGTATCGAAATCTCCTTTGATAAACGCTATACTAATCGTAATTGTTTAAAATAAGTTTAGCCTAAGAAAAGAGAGTTTAGCTAAAGAGAAACGAGGTTGTAATATAGGATAAGGGCTTTAGTAAAAAAAAGAACGGGAGTATTTCCCGTCCTTTTCTCTTTCTTAGCAACCCTTTACTGAGCAAGCTACCTTTTTAGGTGGTACTGCGATAATACCTTCAAGCTCTGGCTTCTTCTTAAGGTTCTCTTTAAGACCTCTAGCTCTTGCCTTATTTACATAATCTGGGCTTTCAAAAGTATAATGGAAGTTAGTATGGATATCGTAAGTGCCTTTCATAAGTGCAAACGCATCTTCAGTCATTACTAATTCTTCATCGGTAGGGATAACAAAAATCTTTGTCTTAGAGTTGTCTGCAGAGATGCAGGTTTCTGCGTTTCTGCAATGAGATAAGTCATTCTTAGTCTCGTCAAGAACAATACCTAAAGACTCAAGTCCGCGACAAGCTAACTTTCTGATGTGTTCGCCCATTTCACCAACACCTGCAGTAAATACAATTGCGTCCACTGTAGAAAGAGCGGCTGCATATGCACCAATATATTTCTTGATACGATAAGCTTCCATCTCGATACCGAGTTCAGCTTTTTTATCGCCATCAAGAGCTGCTTGGTGAACATCTCTTCTGTCTTGTTTTCCACAAAGTCCCATAAGACCAGATTTCTTATTTAAAATATCAGTAATATC
>CAYYEN010000550.1:0-2762 GCA_964470795.1 uncultured Spirochaetaceae bacterium
TTAGTAGATTCAATCAAAAACAATAAGAAATTATATGAGTATATTTATAACAACAAAAAAGAAATGTTATTAGAAACAATATTAAAAGATGAACAAAAAGTTTTATTAGATTTTGCAAATAAATATTATGAAATTGATAATTTTAATGAGTATTTTAAAAACTATCATAACGATGAAATAGAAATTATTTTGAAAGAAGATTTAAACATTGAAAATTTAAAAATTGAATATAACATTTTCATTGAAAAAATAAAGATGTTAAAGGATTATGAAAAAATGAGTTATGAAGAAATAATGAACACTAGTGTAGATATAGACGAACATAACTATTCTAAAGATTTTAATATTATGTTAAAATTAATTAAAAGTGTTAAAAACTTATATTTATATGGAAATGCTGGAAACGGTAAAACCACATTTGCTTATAACGTAGCAAGTGAAATGGGATTAAATTTATATAATATCAATAGTGTTAAAAATGAGTTTAGCGTTAAGGGATTCTTTAACCTAGATGGCGTTTATGAGTTATCATTATATGAAAAATGGTATAGAGATGGTGGCGTTTTACTACTTGATGAAGTGGATTCTTACTCATCGAATGGGATGTTATACTTAAATAATGGCGTGGAAGTAAATAGCAAGTATTTAACATTAGAAAATGGTGATGTTATTTTCAAAAATAAAGATTGTTATGTGATAGCGTGTGCAAATACAGATGGTAGTGGAAAAAATATTGACTACATAGGAAGAAATGCAATTGATAAAGCGTTTATGAGTAGATTTACAAAAAAAGAGTATAAAGAATATGCTTACATCCATAAAAACATTTTAGGTAAAGAAAATTATCATGATTTTAAAGAATTTTTTGAAAATAGAAATATATCTTTAACTTGCAGATTATGTGTAAAATTAAAAGGTTTATTAGTAAACTTCGAAAATGAGGAAATTAAAAACTTAATAGAAGATGGGGAAATTGAGTTATGAGAGAAAAAACAAAAGAAAAAGAATATAGATACATTAATATTAGTGCTAGTGAAGAAATTAAAAAAAGTGTTAAAGTATTTAAACAAAATGATTATCATGATGATTTTGTAAAAAATAATTTTCAAAAAGTAGATTATATTTTAGAAATAAGTAATTATGATAATGTTATTAATAATAGTGTTTTGAAAAATGAGATAGAAAACATTGAACGATTAAAAGTTAAATTTGAAGAGATAAACGATTTAACATTAAAAGAAAAAGGATATTCTGAAATTGATGAACTTGAAGAAACAGATAATCGTGAAATTTTAAATAGAAGATTAGCACTAAACTTGAAAAGAAGAGGTTTAAATTTTACTAATAAAGATAATATTTACTTTAGCAATAAAGAAGATTTAAGTTATAATGATGTTAAGAGTTATTATTTAGATATCGCACTTACTCATAAAAATAATACTAATTTTGAAATTATAAGTAAGAAATTAAAGAAAACAATCGCAAGCAAGCAACAAGCATTTACATTTTTTAATACAATTTTAAGAATCAACGATAATAAAAATAATTATCTAGTTATTTTAAAAGATTTAACTTTCAATAATGAAGTGATTAAAAAAGATATTGAAAAATTGTTCTTACCTTATACATCGTTAGTAATGGCAGAAATTATTCAATTGACAATTGAAAGTAGTCAATCATGGAGTGAATGTGGATATTATGTGGGTGATTTTGGAAATAGCGTTATAAGTTTGCAAAATACAGCAATATATTAAAATTTTAAAATGGAGGTTTAGAAAATGGAAAAAATAGTAATTGAAAAGATTAATAGATTATTAGCAAAACATAATGAAGATTTATACTTAGATAATTTTGATGTGGGTGAAAGTGAGAGTGTTCTCGCTTTCTTCTCACCATCTTTTAAAACAATTAGCATAAATAAAAACAATAAACAAATATTCAATGATTATGTGCAATTTATTGAAACAATGTTCCACGAACACGCACATAAAATAAATGATAGTTTAGGGATAAAAGATGTATTAATTGATGATAAAAAAACGCAGATTCATACTATAGATTTTAGAAATACGCTTGAAAAAGTTTTTGGATTGCATTGTGATAAAAAAGAATTTAATGGTAGTGTAGATTTTCACCATCCAAGCAACGATAAAATATTTAAACAATTAATAAATGATAAGATAAGAGATAAAGAAGATTTTAAAGAGATTCAAAAATTATATTTTGAACATATTTATGAAGAACCAAAAAGCGAAAAAGAAGAAGAAGAATATAAAAAACCAAAAGAAAAATACAGCGTTGATGATGATGGAGGCGTTGAAATATGATGTATTATAAAATTAAAAACATAAAAAATGGTAAATTTTTAAAATCTCATACAACATATGAGGTCTGGGATAAGTCGATGAGAGAATCTTCACTAGTAGAAAGCAATTATAAAAATAGTTTAGTCTTTCATAATTTAGAGGATTGTGAAAAAGTTTTAAATAAAATTAAAAAAGTAGGAATTTTTGAGTTAGTAGAATTAACAGAAAAGGAGTATTTAGAATGGAAAAAAATGATTTAAAAAATTTGGAGGTATTAGAAAATGAATGAAGTAAGTAAATGTATAGTCGCATTAAAAGAGTTGTTTGGAATAAATGAATTTAAAGACAGCATAAATAAAGGCTCGAATGAATTTTATGAAAAAATAAAAAAAGATTTTAATGAAGAAATAATAGATATTGCACTTACTATTATTTACACTAATTATGAAATGAAAA
>CAYYEN010000551.1:0-2756 GCA_964470795.1 uncultured Spirochaetaceae bacterium
AGGTATTTTATCAAAGAGCAATACTTTGATTATCTTCATCAACCAGATAAGAATGAAAATTGGTGTTATGTTTGGCAACCCTGAAACAACTACCGGTGGTAATGCCTTAAAGTTCTATGCTTCTGTTCGTATGGATGTTAGAAAGATAGAGCAAATTGGTAAAAATGCTGATGATGTTGTAGGTAACAGAGTTCGAGTTAAGATTGTTAAGAACAAAGTAGCTCCTCCTTTTAAGAAATGTGAATTAGATTTGATGTTTGGTGAAGGCATCAGCTATTATGGTTCTCTTTTGGATGCAGCGCTTAAATTTGAGATTATCGATAAGAGTGGTTCTTGGTTCTCTTACAAGGGTGATAAGATTGGACAAGGACGAGATAAATCAATTGAGTTCTTAAAGACAAACGAAAAAGAAGCTTTAGAAATTGAAGCGACAATTCGTGAAAAGATATTTAAGAAACCGGTAAATGATACTTCTAAAAAATAATGAATAGTACTGAGGATAGAGTATTAACTAATAAAACCAAACCGACCTTCAAGACTCCTTTGTTTGAAGGTCCTTTGGATTTATTATTGTTTTATATAACCAAATCTAAAATTAATATTTACGATATTCCTATATCTGAAATAACTGAACAGTTTATCTCTTATATCGATGAACATAAAGTTGATTTAGCCGATTGCTCAGAGTTTTATAAGATGGCAGCTGACTTGCTTTATATAAAAAGCAGAATGCTTCTACCTGTGGAAGTTGAAATTGGGGAAGAATATGAAGACCCAAGACAAGAACTGGTAGAGCGACTGATAGAATATCAAAAGATAAAAAAATATACACAACTGCTATTAGGTTCTTCCGAGAATGCGATGTTTCAAATTCCCAGAAAGGAGAACTTCTTCTTTTTACCATATACAGATCAAGAACTTTTTGAAGGGGTAGATTTATCTTTACTCTTAAAAACCTTTTACAAAGTCTTAAACAGAAAGATGCCTGCTAACAAAATCTTTAACGTTTATGAAGATGTTACCGATGATGAAAAAATTGCGTTGATCAATGAGCTGTTAGAAACAAAAGACCAAATTACAATCGAGGAAGTAATTGTACATCCTGATAATAAGCTACATATTATTTGTAGTTTTATGGCTATTTTAAGAGCATGCAAGGAACATTTAATTACGATAAAACAATTAGAACCTGATGGTGAAATCTACATAACTAAGCAAATTCAAGAGTTTGATGCCTCCTTAGCGGACCAGTATGATGAAGAATATGAAGAAATTATAAAAAATGAGCTAGAAGATGTTGATGATTTTTCTATTTTAAGTTCAAATAGTAAAGAACCTATTACTGAAGACGGTGAAAAAGAACCAGAAATAGTTGAAGAATTTGATGATGTAGAAGAAGAGGATTTACTTTTAGATGACGAAGACAAATGAAGCTTTAACACCGGACGCAAGAGTTGTTGAAGTAGTTTTATTTATTGAAAATGAAGCACTAACGGTTATCAAAATTTGTGAACTTACAGCTTTAAGTGAAGAAGTTGTTGTTGATTCTCTAAAGCAGATAAAAGAAGTTTATGAAAACTCCTTTCATGGCTTAGCTTTAAAATACGACAACCTAAATAAAAGTTATTCCTTTGCACCTTGTGAAGATCTTTATGAAAACCTAAGAAAGGTGTATGGAAAAAAAGTAGATAAAAGATTAAGTAAAGCGGCTCTTGAAACTTTATCTATTGTCGCGTATAAACAATCGATAACACGCCATGAAATTGATGAAATAAGAGGCGTAGTAAGTGATTCAATAATTCGATTGTTAAGAGAAAGAGAATATATTAAAGTTGTAGGTAGAAAGGATACTGCAGGGCATCCTTGTTTATACGGAACGACTCGAAAATTCTTGTATGAATTTAATTTACAAAGTATAAGTGATTTACCTAAACTATCAGAGATCGATAGACAAAGGTTTGACGAAGAAGAGGAATAAAATGATTGAATATCCTGTAAGATTACAAGTTTATTTAGCAAAATGTGGTGTAGGCTCAAGAAGAAGTTGTGAAACTTTGATTTCAGAAGGCCATGTAAGTGTAAATAATAAAATTATTAGAGAGATGGGGGTTAAAATTACCCCTGAGGATATAGTACAAGTAGATTTAGAGACTGTAGAGCCTAATGAAAAGTTGTATTACTTTGCCTTGAATAAACCACGAGGCTATGTTTGTACCAATTACGATCCTAACGAAGACAGATATGCACGTTCTTTAATTACAATTAGAGACCAGCATTTATTATTTAATGTTGGCCGTTTGGATAAAGATTCTTTAGGCTTAATGCTCTTTACTAATGATGGAGATTTTGCTCAAAAAGTAACTCATCCAAAGTTTGAAATTGAAAAAGAGTATTTAGTACACACCAGCCAAGATATCAATGAAAAAGACCTTTTAGAAGCAATTAAAGGTGTTTATATTGATATGAAGTTGCCGTATCGGATTAAGAGTTTTGAAATGCAGACCAAAACTTGGGTTAAGGTTATTCTAACTGAAGGAAAGAACCGTGAAATTAGAAAGATTTTCTCCTATCTTGGTTACGATATTAAAAATCTTACCAGAATTAGAATAGGTTGCATTACTCTTGGAGACTTACAAATTGGTGAATATAGAACTTTAACTAAGAAAGAAATCGATGGATTACTTTCAGGTAAAACTTCTATGTATGAAAGAAAAAAATTTGGTGCTGCAAAAGCTAGAGAGAAAAAGGAAAAGGAA
>CAYYEN010000552.1:0-2745 GCA_964470795.1 uncultured Spirochaetaceae bacterium
CTACCGCACCGGTTATTTGATAAAGCTGCAAAGGTGATTGCTTCTCATACCATTTTCCCACATTCTCAGATATCTTAACTTCTGATGTTTTATACATGGAATAATAAGGCTGGGGAATACACAAAGGAGGATGTGGAGCTAAATACATACAAGATAGAAATAGCGGTTTATCCATATCTCTCTTTTTAATTCCTTCTTTTAAACAATTGGTAAAGTATTCATCAAAATATGCACCTTTAGGACCAGAATAGCACCCTGTCTTAGCATTGGAATAGCTAGTTGCTATAGTTTTATTACAGCTTAGCAATTTAGGACAAACAGTCCGATAACGCTCTCCGCCAGGTCGTGGATAACTATTGTCTTTTAAAAAGGAACGATAAGTTTTCTCAGTAGATAACCAATGAGTTTTTGACTTTTCATCCTCTTCAGGTTGACCCTCTTCAAGATACAAATGCTGCTTACCGGTATGAAAGCAATCATAATCGGCATTTTCCATTATTTGATATAAATTCAAAATACCTGCTTTAACCATCCCATAACTTTTATCAGGTCCTTTCCAAGGATTTATCAAAGATTTATTACTACTTGGAAAGGTACCAGTAAACAATGAGGCTCTAGCGGGAACACATAAAGGAGAGGAACAGTACATAGAAGTAAATTCACAACAACTATCGAAGAAAGCATCAATAGTTGGTGTAAAACCTTTATGGAGGAAATCAAATCTTAATTGATCTGCAATAATTAAAACTAAGTTCTTCTTTTTATTTTCCATACTTAAAATTCCAAGAGTTTATCATAAGCTGCTTTTGTTGCGATAATAGAACCGATCTCACTACTTTTGCTTATCAATGTTGCAAGATCATAATTATCTCTATCACTTACATCCAACATAAGAGTGTTTAAAATAACTAACATTTTACTCTTAGAGCTATTCTCCTCAAGGCCGGTAAAGGAAATATCTAAAGTATAACCTATCTCTTCCTTAGTAAACCAATCTAAAAGTATTTCAGTTTGCTTAAATATATTTATATTGGAAGCATTATCCCAAACCCAAAGATATTTAACATCCTTATTAGTTAATAATACCGCATTATCTGAAAGTTTATTAATCTCAACACCTGGCTCAAAGTTCCATCGTTGAAGATGCTTTTCCTCTAGCCTATCACCTCGGTTAACTTCATCACGAACTAACATAGAGCCGTTATCACAAAATAAGACCTTACGAGTATGAGAGCAAAAGGTATAGCCATAGTGATAAGCTGAAACATACATACCCTTTTCATATTCACTAAATTCAGTAATTGGGCTATCTGGTCGGTAAACACCAAATCTATTGGCATACTTATGCCAAGGTTGAATAGCCTCACCATAACACAAAACAGTATTATGTGATTCCATATTATACATATAGCCACGCTGAATACTCTTCATCTTTACACTGTGATAAAGTCTACCAGCATAAGGCTCAGAGGCAAACAAAACTCCTCTTAATCTTATAATTAAGGAAAGCATATCCATGTGGTTATGACCTGAAATACCACAATTAACTTTTGCAGACATAATAAAACCATTTGCGTTCTTAGCACAAGAAGAACGTGCAAGTGCAAACCCTGTTTTATCATTAGCATAATACTTAACTAAATTTGGGAGTTCTTTACTTATTCCCGTTCGATAATTATATAAAGCTTTGCACTCTTTATTTTCAGTCATCACTGTAGCTAATTGCAAAATTGGATCGATTAACGGACCTGCGTTATCTCCAATACTTGGCAATTTGCTTCCAGTTGTTACAAGGTAAGAAAACAAAGAAAATGTTTTATCAATGCGGATAAAGGCATCTTCATCTAAGAGAGGTTCATTATTAATCTTAGCAATTGTTACTAAACGGTAGAGCATCTCAGCAATAGCAGCTCCATACCAGTAAGCAATTGAAAGTTCGTTATAACCTCCCTCTAAATTTAAATCTTCTTTTATATGACGAAGAGAAGTTTTTGCTCCTTTTTCCTTCATAGCAACAAAATCTGGTATTTCTGGAAACATAACACCAAAGAAGAAAGGAGAAATACCTCTCTCAAAGAAGTGGTGATTATATGGGCGATAGGTATCCTCATCATAACGACGTAATTGAATTACAACAAACCATAAGTGTTTTATCAATTCAAAAACTTGAGAGTAATCTAGCTCATAAGTAATTTGACAATAAAGTAATTCTACATATACAAAACCCAGCCAAGCTAAATTCATTACATCTCTATCTTCGCTAAATTGCAAATGTCCAGCCGATACTGAAAAATCTTCTACAACTAATGGATATTTTTCAAAAAAGAAATCGAGAAGCTGAGAATATTTGGCAACTACAGCTTTATCCCCGGTCTCATGGTATAAAAAGGCTAGATATTCAAAAAACTGTCCTCTTGAAAATATCGAGAGAGTTCCTCTATGACATTTTTTTTGGTCTTTATAAAAATCATAGTGTATTTCGTTTTCTAAATTTGGACCCAGATTAACTTCTCCACGATTACTTCCTGGCATTACATAAATGTTATCCATTAATTTACGGCCAGCATACAAGGCAAACTGCTTTATAGGTTCTGAAAGGCCTAAGGAAGCTTGAAAAGAAAAAGGAATTTCGTTTTCACTAATCTTTTTTAAAGGAAGCCCTCGGTAGTCGTAAAAAGGGCTTGTCAATTGTTTTGTGTAATTAATTTTTATAATATTACTCTATCTTTTAACATAATTGATAAC
>CAYYEN010000553.1:0-2736 GCA_964470795.1 uncultured Spirochaetaceae bacterium
TTATCGTAAGATGTAACATACTCATTTTGATTACACCAAACATCGCTTGGCACAACCATAATGGTAGGCTTCTTTGCTTGCGAAAAAGCCGCAAGAGAACATAAAACTGTCGCTATGATAAAAAATATCCTTTTCATAGTATTAATAATTATTTAATTTTAAAATATTATCCTCTATCAATTTTTGTCTAAGTTTTGCACGCCACACACAAACGGTTGTTTCACTAACTGTTTGTGCCTGAGTACGGTCATAACGTGTGGTAAAAACACGCTTTTCTTTAATGGAGCTAAATTTAGTAAAAGGTCCATTGTCTGCGAAAAAAACATCAAAATAATCTTGATATTTTTCTCTGGCATTTACCTCTAACAATAGAGGCTTCAAAGCTTGTAAATTACCCGATGCAGGCTGAACACCTGTAAAAATAATGTCAAAAACTGCTTGTTTGTGAGCTTGAACATAGGCATCGGCGGCATTACGAGCGCGTCCCCAAGAACGTAACGTATAAGAACCGTCCAGTTCACTTCCAATAAGCGTGGTTTTGTAATCATAATACGTTTGTGATTTGTGCGAGCCACAAGCGGAAAAGATAAAAAGCAACACGCCAAAATAAAATACTCTTTTTAGTTTCATAATTATCTAATTTTTAAAATCCGGAACCTAAAGATTTAACAACACCAGCAGCTTCTAAAGCTTTTCTCAAGTCGTCTTTGGCAACAGATACTACAACGCCGACTTTATACTCCTTACCAATCTTAACAATTTCTCGTGTACCTTCCGTAAGGGTTACATACTTCATATACTCGCCGCCATCTTTGAAAAACTCTTTAAAATAAGCAGCTTTTTCATATTCAACACCCGGAGTTTTTGCCAATGGGCGTTGCGAAACACAGCCTGATTTCCCGACATAACCTTTAAAAATGACACCATGTACAGCATTCTTCTTCGATTGTTCTGCAGCCACATTTGCTTTTTTTGAGAAACTCCAGACTTTAACCAAATAAAATCCTTCTGTGCCATTGTTTACACACTCCAGCTCATAACGAAAACGCTCGGTTTCTTTATTTGCCTTGGATTTAGGTCCTCCAAAAACCACAAAAACAGGTAGGAGGCACATCACAAAAAACGATAAGACTCTCTTCATAAGCTCATTAATTTTAAAGTTATTTTGAAAAAAAGAAATATAAAAACACATTATGCAAATTAACATATAATATTTGGTATTTGCAAGAAAATAAGTCATTAAATTAAGTAGTCTTAAAAACTCAAAAAAATCTCATGGTGTTAAAATATGAAGCAAACTATTTGCAAACAAACAACAATAATCGCAAATCGAACTATTTCACGATAACTTTTGCAGTACGCATCACATTGTTGCTGTCTTTTACAACTACAACATAAATGCCTTGTAAACCCAAAATTGACATTTCGTTTTGGTTTGCTACCGTGCGGATTTTTTGTCCTGTCAGGGTGTAAAGGTCTATGTTAGCGGCTTCAATGCCTTTTACAAACAATGTTTCGTGCGTGTTGTAAAGCAGCATAGAGCTTTTTTCAACAGTTTTGCAACCTACCGTTACCTTGCCGTCGTACTTGAAGTAAGCGCAGCCTTGGATTGGCATATGTACCCAAATGTGTACCACATCATTTTCGATAGCTGAACAGATTTGACTGCGGAATGATGTGTTACGTGTTCCGCCCAATCCGTTAGCAGGATAAAGTCCTACAGGTTGTTCGGCTGCAATGCCCGATGTTACATTAATAAGCGAGAAGCAACCTTCGCCCAAAGAGGACTGTGATTTGTTCAGATACGTGGCTACTGCCGCATATTTTTTCGTTCCAAAATCAAAGAAGTTAGCTGCTGTGCCATGTACAGGACCTCCTACTGCTGCAGTTGCGAAGTTCTCTATCCATTCACCTGTAGAGCTGAAACGTGCAGGATAAGCATCCTTGCCGATAACCCAGAAACTACCGTCGCTATTCACTTCGATGCCGACTGCGGCGGATTGACCGGTAGCAAACGCCGTACCTGACTTCATCAGATTGATAACTGTTGGTGTTGTAGCAGCTACGCCATTTGTTACTGTAAAGTTGTAAACTTTGCTATCAAAACCAAACCAGATTTTACCACTGGTCATAGTGCCGCTAACGCCCATTTTATCACCTGCGCGTACATCGGCGTGGGTAGTTGTTTCTAACATTTTAACAGGCTCAGACGTGTCACTGTCCCATTTGTAAACGATAAGATTAGACGTACCGCCGGCTGCGAGGTTACAAGCAACCACTTTACCGCCAAGAACATCTATGGCACTTAATGAATAGGTGCCTTCGGTGCAGGCTGCTGTATTAAGTTCGCCTGTTTTAACACCGGTGTAAGCGTTCACAATGTGAATTCTACCTACATTATCGGAGTTGCGTTCCAGTACATAAAGCTTACCGTTATTGTAGGCTATATCCTGAGTTACTTGCG
Organism: uncultured Spirochaetaceae bacterium; assembly: GCA_964470795.1. GTDB lineage: Bacteria > Spirochaetota > Spirochaetia > Sphaerochaetales > Sphaerochaetaceae > Bullifex. The sequence goes on from CAYYEN010000553.1 coordinate 2,465, forward strand.
AGCCGTTAGTAATCCAGTTAGCCGTATTACCCGAAATTTGTGAGAAGTTCCATACTTGGGTTAAATTAACATTATCGTCAAGAGTCATTTCCGGGTTGCCGGTTCCTGTAAGCGTAACTGTTTTGGTTGTCGCTCCTGTTGAGGTAAGTGTCAGGGTAGCTGTGTGAGTACCGGTTGTTGTCGGTCTATAGGTAATATTGACACTGCCTCCGGCTTTTGGAATGGTGTTCGACGAAAGTGTAAACAAATTAGCATTAGTTCCCGAGAGCGCA
>CAYYEN010000554.1:0-2731 GCA_964470795.1 uncultured Spirochaetaceae bacterium
TTATACTTCTATTAAAGCCTTATAAGACTATTTTTGCAATCCTTGAGTTTGCTTTCTTAATATCAAAGTTTTTATACCCTAATTTCATATAATATTCTATCATTTCTATTTGTTCTTCAGTTGCATTTTTACCAGCTTTAATAGCTTTTACAAGCTCTAGATGACCATTTGTAAAACTAACATCTTCAGGTGGAAATTTGCCTGCAAACTCTAATATGCCTGGGACTAACTCTATACCGAATGTTTCAAGTAATGTAATCTTAAATTCATTATCATCACCATAATCATAAGTGTATTTTGATTTCTTATAATTAGACATTAATTCTTTAATACTAGTATATGCTGCTTCTAAGAGATCAGGGTATTTAGTATCTGGTCTAAATGGATTTTCCCTAATTAATATATCTTGTTCACCAATCTATTTAACTTCAAATTCTTTAGTAAAATTGAAATCCCATAAGTGATAATCTTGATAATTAGTGCAAGCCATAATAATTTTGTGTAATTGTAAAAATGTAATATTACTTGGTAATAATACTATGAAATATAATCCATTAAGATAAATTTCTTTACATCTTCATATTAATTTTTAATTTAAAGTAAAATTTATTCTAATGTCTTACCAATATAAATTTTGCAATTTTCACAATAGGAAATGTCCTTAATGTGATTTGTAAAAAAACCATATTTTTGAATTTTAATATGTTTTTGATTTTCTAAAATAATTCTTGGAGTTCTCGCTCCATGAATTACATATAAACCACCATTAATCATCACATTATTACAGTAGGGGCAGTTTTTATTGATCATGTTTATTGCTCCTTTTCTTTTAGTATATCACAATAAAATAATATTCATAGTGTCATTTATGATATATACAAATCAATATTGTAAAGTTCACTTTATAAGTCATTGTTAAAGTTTCGATTACATACAGTAGAATATACTTAAACTAAAAATTAATTAATTCTTTTAGATATACTAATAACTGATTCAATTATTTTATTTAGTTCATCCATTAAATGTTTTGATTTTATTAGATTAGCCTTAATATACTCTTCTGCTTTAAAAAATTCGTTATTTTTAATAAGGTTTGATATTTCTAAAAAATTATCATTATCTTTTTTATTAAGTTCATAGTAATAAACTAAAACAATGATTATAAATACGTAAAAGATTAATGATAAAGTAATTTTAATTGGTGATGAAATCAAATCTGGAATTATAAATGTTATTATAACTATAGTTTGTATTGCTATTGATAGTAAGAAGATTATAGCTTTATCTAATTTTTTCATTTCTATTAACACCTCTTTGTTATTAAATATCATTATAAGCAATGATTTTCTTGCTTTGTTAAACTTAGACAACTTAATTATATCATTAACAATTTCATTTTAAAAATGTATAATAGATATTTAGTTAAAGGAAGTGAACATTAAAATGAATACTAATGCTATTAAGTTGAAAATAATAGATGATTTTAAGAATGGTTTTACTACTAAAGATTTAATAGATAAATATGGTTATTCAAAAACTACTATTAACGATTGGTTAAGACCTACAAGATTAGAAATTGAATACGATGATTTAAAAAGCCTTAGAAAAAAATATTCATTTCTTTGTAAAGAGCATGAAAAAATGAAAATTGAACTTGAGATTTATAAGAGTTTAGAATGCCTACCAAGTTCTCCAAGACATGTTAAGTTAAATGCAATTGAAAAATATTACAACATATATCCAGTTAAGACGATGTGTAGAATTCTAGATGTAAGTATAGGGACATTTTACAATCATTTAAATCGACGTGTGGAAGAAAAGTTCAACATTAAAAATGATAACTTTTTAAGACCTTTAGTTATGGAAGTTTATAATAAAAGTAGACAAAGATTTGGTTCAATAAAAATAGCTCAAGTACTTAGAAATGAAGGTTATACAATATCAAATAAAAAATCTAAACATTTAATGGATGAACTAAATATTAAACCCAATCTTGGCAAGAAAAAGAAAAAAGATTTAAGTAAAATTGAAAGTAAGAATATCTATTTAAAGAACCTTATTGGCAAAAACTTTACTCGGAATAATCCAAATGAAGCATGGACCACCGATGTCACTGAAGTTAATGTTTCAGGTAATCCGTTTTTTATTTGTGTAATTTTAGATTTTTTCTCTAGAAAAGTCATTGGATATAGAGTGCATTGTAAAAATAATACTAAACTAGTAATCAATACTTTAAAAGATGCTTATGAGAATAGAAACCAACCAGAAAATGTAATTGTACATAGTGATAGAGGTTCTAATTATACCTCTTTTAAATACAGATCATTGTTAAAATCATTAAAATTAATTCCTTCTTATTCAAAAACAGCACGGCCTACAGAAAATGCTGTAGTTGAATCTTTCTTCTCTCACTTTAAAAGTGAGGAAATATATTTGAATGACTATAAAACGCTTGAAGAATTAATGATTTCTGTTGATGAACATGTAGATTTTTATAATGACTTTAGACCACACCATCACTTGAACGGTCAAACACCAAATATGTATGAAAGTAAATATATATTAAAAAATGGATTGACTACGCAATTAAGCGATCAATCCACTTTATCTTTTGAAATAAAAAAGACTCTCTCCTCCGGTCAATTTAACCAAAAGGGTTCGAAAGTCTTACTATAGTCAATTTATTTAGACTCTTCATTATATTTGCTATAAGTGAATTTATACAGGTTTC
>CAYYEN010000555.1:0-2730 GCA_964470795.1 uncultured Spirochaetaceae bacterium
TACCACCTTCGACCCTTCCAAGGGCGCACGACTGGCTACCTACGCCGCCCGGTGCGTGGAGAATGAAATCCTGATGTACTTTCGCTCCCAGAGAAAAAGTGCGCAGGATGTGTCTTTGTCAGATTACATCGATACCGGGGCGGATGGCGCGCCGTTGGCGCTGATGGATATGGTGGCGGAGGACTGCGATCTTCTGGAGCAGATTTGCAGCCGGGAGATGGCGCAGCAGCTGCACCGGGCGCTGGACGGCTGCCTGACAGAACAGGAAAAACAGGTTATTGTCCTGCGCTACGGTCTTGACGGCCAGCCGCCAAAACGGCAGCGGGAGGTCGCCCAGATCACGGGAATCAGCAGAAGCTACGTTTCCAGAATCGAGAAGAAGGCGCTGGAAAAGCTCCGTCGGGCGCTGGATGGGTGAGGAATACTTTTATTTGACGAAGGTTCCGCTATCTGCTATAATATAGAGCAAAATGCGGAGATTCCCGCCCTTCTGGAGGAAACAACATGAGAATGAGAAGAATGCGCAACTTGGAGCCCCGAACCGAAAAGTGCGCCGCCTACCGAATCACCGATCCGGAAACCCGGAAGGGAAGCTGGCGGGCGCTGAAGCCTGACTGCACCGCGCTGTGGGTGGAGGTTGGCTGCGGCAAGGGAAAGTTTACCGCCGAGACGGCGCAAGCCAATCCCGACGTGCTGCTCATCGCCGTGGAACGGTGCCGGGAGGCCATGGTCGTTGCCATGGAGAAGGCCCGGGATATGGGGCTTAACAATGTGTTCTACATCGACATGGACGTGGCGAATATGGAGGAGATTTTCGCTCCGGGCGAAATTGACCGTCTGTTTATCAACTTTCCCGATCCCTGGCCCCGGAAGAAGAACGCCAAGCGCCGCCTGACCCACCGGGGCTTCCTCGACAAGTATTGCCGGGTGGTCCGGGAGGGTGGAGAGCTGCACTTCAAGACCGACAACGCACCCTTGTTTGAGTTCTCGGTGGAAGAATTTGCCGCCTGTGGTCTGGAAGTGAAAAATCTTACCCGGGACCTTCACAAGGACGGCATCGTGGGCATCATGACCGGCTATGAGGAGAAGTTCCACGCACTCGGTACCCCCATCAACCGCTGTGAAGTGGTCTGCAAGCCCTTCAACCTGCCCCCGGAGGAAAAAAAGAAGCCGCGGGAGGATGAGGGAAGTTCCGCGTCCGCTCTTTGAGCGGAAATGACAACGAAACAGAGAGAAGGAAACACGATGAAGCAGAGTCGAATCGACAGTTTGCGGGAACTTCTGCTCTACGGCGGAATGACCCGGGAGGAGTACGATCAGATCACCGGAGAGATTCAGAGCAGCAACCGGAAAAACCTGCTGGTGTATACTGCGGTTGCCGGTGTCTATTTGATATGTATGTATTTTCTGTCCTTCTTTTCTGGGTCTATCTCCGCCAACAGATATGTATATTTCGGTGCGACCTTGGTGGTCGGGGCCATATTCGCGGCGGCGAAATGCCAGTCCCAAAAACATCCCCGGGTTCTGCTGGTCTGCATCTATGTATTTATCAGTGTGCTGTATACCTTCGGCATTGTTCTGGGTACCATCAGCAATACCGATCAGCTGGCGGTGACCTTTGTGGCGGCACTGTTGGCGGTTCCGCTTCTGTTTACGGATTGTCCTGTGCGGATGGTTGCCAGCATTGGCGTGTTTGTACTGGCCTTCATGCCCGTGGTATTCCTGACAAAAACGGGTTATGTGCGGACCATCGATATTATCGATGTGGCCATGTTTGGAACCATGAGCATGATCACCAGTACCTACATGATGCGGGTGAAGTGCCAGAGAATTCTCTTTGAGCAGCGGGCACTGATGCTCAGCCAGACGGATGTGCTGACGGGCTTGTATAACCGAAACCTGTACGAACGCAGTCTGGCCGGTTATCCGGCCCGCTGCAGGGAAAGCCTGTCCTGCATCTTCGTGGACGTGGACGGTCTGCACGAGCTGAACAACACCCGGGGCCACGCCGCCGGGGACGAAATGCTTCGGTTTGTGGCGGAGGGAATGCGGAAGCGGTTTGGCGTGGAGCATACCTACCGCATCGGCGGCGATGAATTTGTGGCCTTTGTGCCGGATCGCCCGGAACCGGCGATTTCTGAGGCGCTGGAAGACTTACGCCGGTCTGTGGAAGGGGCGGGTTACCATGTCGCCATAGGCTGTGTCACGGAGAAACGGGAGAAAATTGACATGATGGATATCATCCGGGATGCCGAAACCCGGATGTATCAGGCGAAAAAGCAATATTACGCGGAAAAAGGAATCATCCGGGACATTCGGTGATTCTTGGAGGAAGAAACATGACATACTTTGGAGGAACCTGTGATGTGGCCGTCATCGGCGCGGGCCACGCGGGCATTGAGGCCGCGCTGGCTGCCGCCCGGCTGGGGCTGCACACCATCCTCTTTACCATCAATCTGGACGCGGTGGGCAATATGCCCTGCAACCCCGCCATCGGCGGCACCGGCAAGGGCCATCTGGTGCGGGAGCTGGACGCCCTGGGCGGGGAAATGGGTGTGGCGGCGGACCACTGCTGCATCCAGTATCGGATGCTGAATCGGGGCAAAGGCCCTGCCGTTCACTCCCTGCGGGCTCAGGCCGACCGCCGGGAATACCAGAAATACATGAAACACACGCTGGAATTGCAGGAGAATCTGGAGCTGAAGCAGGCGCAGATCGTGGAAGTGCTGA
>CAYYEN010000556.1:0-2715 GCA_964470795.1 uncultured Spirochaetaceae bacterium
AATGCACTCAAAAGTATTATTAGAAAATCAGACTTAGTTAATATCGATGGATTAGCAATCGAACAAGATGATGACGGATCTTATCAGAGATTAACTGAAGCATATTTACAAACTAAATTAAAGAACCATAACTTTAAGAACTTAGGATTAAGAAATTTCTATACTTATTACGAAGACATTATGAACTATTATATTCAACGATATTTATATAAGAACTTCGATAAAGATTGGGTATTAGAGGACTTCTTGAAAGATCCGAAAAGTGACGAAACAAAAGTATCGATGATTAAGTTAATTAAAGATAGATCAGAAGTATTTATCGATAAATTAATCGTAGTGCCTATTGCATTAAGACCGATACACAGAACTAAAGATGGTATACAACAAGATGAACTTGGGAACTTATACACGAGTATAGTTGCTGAAAATTCTATTCTAAAAGGAAAAGGATATGTAATTGACTCATATATTGACGAGGCATTACTATCGATCCAAAGAAAGTATTTTGATTTATCTAACTATATTGTCAGAAATAAATTAGCAGGAAAACAAGGTTACATCAGAGATAAGATTAACGGGACAAAGATGAACTATACTTCTCGTTTAATTCTATCACCATTAAATGTATCAGATTATGCAGTTGATGAATGTGTATTACCTTACTTTGTTGCAGTTGAATTCTTGAAATATGAAATCATAAGTGCTTTATCTAGTATTAAGAATATTAATTACCAGAGAGCATTAGATTATTACACGTTGAAAGAAAACGATTATGACCATGAAATTTATTTAATCATGAAGAAAATAGTAACTGATAATGAAGTAGGAGTATTGTTAAACCGAGCTCCTACGCTAAATTACGGTTCTATTGTTTATTTAAGATTTAAAGATATTAAAGACGTATATAACGATCAAACTTTAGGAGTTCATCCGTTGACATTCTCATTATATAATGGTGACGTAGATGGTGACGTAGTGACAATTATATTACTACACGATAAAGAAGTAATCGATTTAATGAAGGACGCATTAAGCGTACAACAAATGGTTATCGATCCAAATAACGGTAAATTCTCAACAAAGTTAAAACTAGATAAGGATATTTTATTTGGACTTTGGAATTTAAGTAAATAGAAAGGGATGGTATAAATGATAACAGGAAGTAAAAATAGAGTTTTAAGTGAAGAATTATTAGTACCGAATGGACCAGCAAGATCTGATGCATATAGGTTAGTAATGTGGGCAGCAAACGTTCCACAAATTATACCGCTGACTAAAACAGATATTCCAAGGATTCATACTGGCTTTGAAAATCAAGTAGGTAACCGATCAAAAGGAATTTCATATATAACGGCTCAAGGTGATGGTAAGGTTATTAAGAAGATCGAAAAGTATCCGAATTCAGATTATTATGATTTAATAATTGAAAAGGAACAAACTACGAAGAAATATTTCGTAGATCCAAAAACCGATAAAGAAACATATATGAACAAAAAGACATACGATGTCATCTCAGTTAGACCAGTTAATAAGTTAACAGAAAACTACGGTTATAAAATGAATACTATTAACAAGAAGGACGAAGGAGATACAATTAAAGATGAAGAGTTGATTGTTTCATCAGCAGAATACGATGAGCATTTAAATATGAAGTTTGGTCAAAATGCAAAAGTAGCTTATAGTCCTTATAATAACGGGACATTTGAAGATGCGATTGTAATTAGTAAATCATTTTCAAAAAAGATGTCAACTTATCGTGTTGAGAAAACAGTTGCTCTGATTCCATCGAATGTTATTTTAATTAATCACGAATCTACACAAAGAGCATTATGGCGTGTTGGAGAGGTTATTGACGATACGTTATTAACAATTAGTAGAACGATTAACGATAACTTGTTAGTATCTTCTTCGAATAATAGTTCAATTAGTGAACCAAGATATTCCGATAGAAGAATTTATACTAATGGTGGTAAAGTTGTAGATATTGAAATATTTGCAAAACGTGACCAGTTAAAAGGTTACGATAAAAAAGGTGGATTTTACAAGGAGATTTACGATATTTATGAAGATAATAAGAAGTATTATTTGTCGATTGTAAATGCCGTGGAGGAATTAGATTTATATCCGAGAAGTTTGGATAATGAAGGTAATCCTGATAGATTCATCGAGAAGAAATTCTTGAAACATTATACAACTCCTGAATTAGACTTTTTATATAAGGAAGCTAAGGAATGGCTTAATGAGGATAGTATGTGGTTGACTTCTAAGAGTGAACCGATTAATACGATTGCTTTAAGATATACTATTTTAAAGGAGTTTGATTTAGAAACAGGTGGAAAACTTGTCGGAAGATATTATTTGTAATAGTATCCTTTCACGGTGACGTGATCGATATAACATCTTGATATGCTGGAAAATCCTTAGAGCTCTCATACCACTGCTAGACGCGAGTCGAAGCCACGGTTTGAAAAGTTGAGAGATTGGGTGATCAGCAGGCAGAGATCTCTAGAAGATCTAGCCTCAACGACTATCGAAAGCATATCTCACCATATTGGCGAGAAAAGAAGCGAGTAGAGTAGGAATCGAAATCTCAGATTCCGAAGCAAGATGCCCTCTTTTGAAGAGGTGAAGATATAGTCTACGCTTACATGAAAGTGTAAGAAATGGCTTTTTAAAGCCAGATAGGTGTGAGAACCTATTCAATATAACGGGGAG
>CAYYEN010000557.1:0-2709 GCA_964470795.1 uncultured Spirochaetaceae bacterium
AACAGAGATTGAGAATACACAACAAAAGTATATGGCTCGAATAGATGAAATGGAAAAAGCACTTAACGAAGGGAAAACGACTCTTTTGTCTAAATATGAACAGTTTATCAATAAGTTGGACTCAACAAATGTTGACCAGATATATCAAGAGTGTAAGAACATTAAGAAAACATTGACAGTCAAGTTAACTGCTGCATATATCGGAATTGGAGTTATTGGGGTATTAACAATAATTTCATTGATTATTAGATGATTAAGGATGGATAACTATGCCCGAACTTAACCTAAATCAAATAACCGAAAAGCTGAATGCCGGGTTTGCGGGTAAATCCCGTAAGCTCATATTCTGGTATGACGCAAACGGCGATTTCGAGGATGATATTGACACGCTGGAGCTGAAAAATGCAAAGGTATATCATTTATCGCCCGATAATCAGTTTTATACAAAGTATTTCTTTGAGTGCGAGGACAGGACTACGAATTATCTTGTCTATGCGCCCTTTGCGAAGCCTGCCGTAAGGGATAATCACCTTGCAGACACGCTGAAATATTCTAAGGAATTCTTTGCGGACAGAGCGTCTTTGCTCACGCTTGACCTTGGAATAGACGAGAAATTCAAACCTGTAATTCAGCATTACATAAAGTTTTTTGCCGCAAAGGACAGAACGCAAAAATTCTATGACCTTGAAATCGAATGCTTTAGCAAAAGTACAATAGAAATTGCGCTGATGAGCGTTATCTGTAAGAGCAAGACGACCTCTTTTGAGGAGGTTGTACGCTGTATTCTGACCGACGACGGATTTGAGGACAACAAGTATCTTGCGGAGTTTGAAAGGTACGATTTGCTTTCGGCTTTCTGGGAGCATTGCGAGGATGCGTTCTGCTATACCGACCCGAAGCCGTCGCTCGAAAAGCTCGTTATGACGCTGTTTGTGACGTATGCTTCAAGGAACATTCACGCAGATATGCCACAGGCTTGGAATGCTTTTGTTTCGTACAAAGCCGGAAATATCCTTGCTTTTCTCGATAATCTGATGAATAGCTGTATTTATTCCGATAGCTTTGACGAAATATCTGCCTCGGTTGACAAGTCACTTAACGCAAAGGCGCAGCTTGAAAAGCTGCCTGTGGAGGCACTCGTATATTGCAATGTTTTCACCTGCGTAGATAATATCCTTATAAAGTGGCTGACAGAACGCCTTGAAAACGAGGACGTTGCGGCGAAGCTCGGCAAAAAGACTATTCCCGAAATTTGCGATATGCGTCGTAAAATGCACTTCGGAAACAAATATGAAAACGAATATGCGGCAATCGAAAACGCCTATGGGATTATTTCGGGCGGAGCATATACGGCGGTAAGCGGCATTGATAACGTGATTAAGCAATATACAAGCAAGTATTATCAAACCGACCGCTATTATCGTTATTTCTATTATCACTATGACAAGCTCGACGAAAATGCGGATTTCGAGAAGCTGCGCGAGCTGGTTGAAAATATCTACACGAATGATTATCTGAATAAAATTGCTGTAAACTGGACTCGTGATTTCACTGATGCAAACGGCGAAGCGGCAATACCGAAGCAGCGCAATTTCTATAACACCTATGTCAGCCCTGTAAAGGAAAGGGTTGTTGTAATTATTTCGGACGCTCTGCGTTACGAAGTCGGTGTTTCGCTTTTTGAGAAGCTTCAGGCGGACGAAAAATGCACGGTGAGCATAAGTGCAATGCAGAGTATGCTCCCGTCGGTAACAAGCTTTGGTATGGCGGCACTTCTGCCACATAAAACGCTTTCGTATGAGGGACAGCGGGTTCTTGCAGACGGAATGGCTTGTGACAACACACAGCAACGAGAGAAGCTGATGCAACAGTATGTTCCGAATAGCCGCTGTATTCAGTTTGATGAGTTGAAAGCAAAAACAAAAAAAGACGAGCTTCGTGAGGTTTTTACCGAAAAAGAGGTTGTTTATGTTTATCACAATCAAATTGACAGCAGAGGTGATAAGCTTTCTTCCGAAAACGAAACCTTTGTTGCCTGTGAGGAAGCGGTAGATGAAATTTACAGCTTGATAAAGCGACTTTCCGTAAGTGCGAATACAGTTCATTATATTGTTACGGCTGACCACGGATTTATTTATAAGCGAGATAAGGTTGGAGAGAGCGATAAAATCAGCGGCGTAAGCGGTGCTTGGAAACGTACTGCCGTAACTAATGAGAATATCGCCGTTGACGGTGTTATGGGTGTACCGATGAAGTCGGTTATCGGTTGTGATGATGACAGAACGGTATATTATCCTATCGGTACTGATTTGTTTAAAACTCCCGGTGCAGGGCTTAATTATGTTCACGGAGGCTGTACTCCGCAGGAAATGCTTGTTCCCGTTATCGATGTAAAGACCGAAAAGGGACACAAGGAAACCACGAACGCACAGATTGCTCTTATCAGCCTCACAACGAAGATAACAAATCTGATTACAACGCTTGATTTCGTTCAAAGTGAGCCTGTGAGTGGTACCGTTAAGGAAACAAAGTACCGTATTTATTTCATATCCGATGACAAAGAAAAAATCTCAAATGAAAATATTTATATTGCCGACAAAAAGGATAGTGAAACGGCAAAACGTATTTTCAGACTGCGTTTCTCGTTCAAGAATATCAAGTATGATAAGTCACGCAAGTATTATCTTGTCGCTTACGATGATAAGAATG
>CAYYEN010000558.1:0-2705 GCA_964470795.1 uncultured Spirochaetaceae bacterium
AGGATTCTAAATACAACTTAGTCAACCTTGCCTTTCGCTTTGTTGCAAGCTTTGAGAATGTTCAAGTAATCTTATCAGGGATGAACAATGAAGAGCAAGTTAAAGAAAACCTTAACACTTTTTCTAACTTAACGCCTTTAAGCGAGGAGGAAAAGAATACTCTTAACCTTGTTAGAGATAAGTTCTTACAAAGCAAAGTTATTAGCTGTACAAGTTGTAATTATTGTCAGCCTTGTACTAAAGACATTGTAATTCCAAAGTTATTTGCTCTCTACAACGAATTATTGCTATCTAGTAATAAGAAGGCATTTTTAGATTATTACCCAACTTTTGCTAAAACTGGAAAGGATTGTATCGATTGTCTTAAGTGTGTTAACCATTGCCCACAAAAGCTTAAGATTAACAAACTTCTTAAAGAAATAGATTCCTCTTTCACCTATTTAAAAGGAGCTGAAACTCCCTAGTATTTTGTTATCTTTAAGCATCCCACTTCTTGAGAAGTGTTTATTCTTATTTGGAGGCGAAGTGATATTCTGATTTAAAAAACATCAGATTATTCATACTTCATTTATTTATGAGTTATTTAGATAAAGCAAATTCGTTTTCTCTTTACCTGATAGTAGGCATCATTTTGACCTTTGTTGCCTTTGTTTGTGTAGTCTTTATAATCAAAAGTTATAAAGCCGGATTAAGACTTGGTATGGATAAGAAGGTATTGAGAAAAGCAATTACCTCATCTGCCAGTTTTACCTTATTACCTTCAGTTTCCATTCTGTTAGGAGTAATTGCGCTCTCAGGTTCTTTGGGGGTTCCAATATCCTGGCTTCGACTCTCCGTCATTGGTAACTTACAATATGAAGCAACCGTTGCTAATATTGTCGCTGAGCAGATGGGTACAAAACTCGATTCCTCCCTTCTTACTTTAAATAGCCTAGTTACTATCATGTTAACCATGACAATTGGTATTATTTGGGGTGGACTTCTCTCTATCTTTACCCTTAAACCCTATTCAAAGAAACTGAGAACTATCACAACAAAAAATACTGATACCTCCACTAAAAAGAGTTCCTTTGCACCTTGGGCAATGACCGCTATGATGATAGGTCTTTGTTCAACCTTTATAGGCTCTTACATGGCAACCGGTATTGTTAAAGGTAATTACACTCCTATTATCAGTGCTTGTGTTTCAGCTCTATTCATGGTCCTTTTTGAGCGTCTCTCAAAGATAAAAGTGCTCGCTTTCTTAGATAGCTTCGCCTTAGCCCTTAGCATGCTGATGGGAATGTGTACCGCTATCGTTTTAGAACTACTGTAAGGAGGTAGAGAATGAAAGAATTTAATTTTGAAGAATATAACGATTCTATCCATAACCTTGGAAGACTCTTTTTAACCATAACTTTTACTATGATAATAGGAGCCCCTTTCTTAATTGCTAAAATGCTAGGAGCCCAAATTGATTGGCCTGCTTTCTTTAAAGCAATTACCGCGGTTCTAATTGTCTACATCCCATCTTGTATCGTCGAATACTTGATTTATGTACCACTACTCGGCTCAGGGGCCAGTTATCTAGCTTTCATCACCGGTAACATTACCAACTTAAAGCTTCCTTGTGCTTTTGCCTCACGTGATATGGCAAAGGTGGAAGTGGGTACTGATGAGAATGAGATAATTTCAACCTTATCGGTTGCCACTTCTTCCTTAGTAACTATGCTAGTTATCTTTGTAGGAGTGCTCTGTTTGATCCCTCTTACTCCAGTTTTAAACAATCCTGTGATAAAACCCGCCTTTGACAATGTACTTCCAGCCCTTTTTGGAGCACTGGCCTACCAGTACTTTAAAAAGAGTTTATTAATTACACTCCCTCCCCTCTCTTTCATGGTATTATTATGTGTAATCGTACCAGCTATGATTAATTCAACTTCCTTCTTGCTAATAGCTTGTGGTGGTATTGCAATTGGTCTTGCTTGGATTCTCTTTAAGAATAAAATATTAAAATAAGGACATATAAACGATGAAGTATGAAGAAAAATTATCACAGATGATTCAATGTGAAACAGTCTCACAAGTGGGAAAGCTCAATCTTGAAAAGTTTGAAGGCTTTCAAGACAAACTCAAGGAATTATTTCCGTCTGTTTTTAAAACTTGTTCTCTCACTCTTTTTGACGGTTCCCTCTTACTTTGCTGGAAGAGTAAAAATCCTAAAGGCGATCCTATTATCCTAATGAGCCATCAAGATGTAGTAGAAGCTACTGGAGAATGGAAGTATCCTCCCTTCTCTGGTCAAATTGCTGATGGGAAAATCTATGGTAGAGGGACTGTCGATACTAAAGGTGCACTTTTTTGTATCTTTCAAGCAATAGATGAGCTAATTAGTGAAGGATATGTAAATAATACCGATGTTTATATTGCCTCTTCTAGTACTGAAGAAATATCGGGTCCAGGAGGACCGGCTATCGTAGAGTACTTAAAGAAGAATAAAGTTAAAGCTCAATTTTTAATTGATGAAGGTGGTATGATAAAAAGTGAACCACTAAAAGGGGCTAAAGGCAAGTTTGCTATGATTGGCGTCTTAGAAAAAGGTACTTGTAACTTTAAGTTTGTCGCTAAAGGACAAGGCGGTCACGCCTCAGCTCCTGGTAAAGCAACTCCAATTCCTCGACTCGCTGCCTTTATTAATGAAATTGAAACTAAAGACCCGTTTAAGG
>CAYYEN010000559.1:0-2704 GCA_964470795.1 uncultured Spirochaetaceae bacterium
CAAGTACAGACCCTTAAATACAAAGATAACTTAGGAAATATAACTAAACTCAAATAAAGGAGTTGATAAAATGCTATATGCAACAATCGAATTAATAGACAATAAAGTAGCGTTGGTAAGAGCAAAAACAAAGAGTGGTAGGCTTTTACCAAATGATATAGATACTACAACAATCGACCAAGCAATGACAGATATTCTTAACTTTGTACAAGCTCAAGAGCCAACAGAGGTTGAAGAAGCACTACAAATCAAAGACCAAGCAAACCAAGAAGTAGCACAAGCAAGACAAGAGGTAACCAAAGCACAAGAAAAGATAACATCATTACAACTTGACAAAGAAACACTACAAGCAGAACTAGACCAACTAATAGCCACCTTTAAGCCTTGGACAATTGGAGAGAGTGTAGTCAAGGGAGATATAAGACAATATGAAAATGGCTTATATGAAGTAATCCAAGACCATACAACACAAGCAGACTGGCAACCTAGTGTAGCTGCGTCACTATGGCGTGTATACACACCAAATGAAACTCTACAAGGCACAGAGATTATCCCAGACTTTGTACAGCCAGTATCAACCAATCCTTATATGACTGGAGATAAGGTTCTTTTTGAGGGTAAGGTCTATGAATCGGCAATCGATAATAACGTATGGTCACCTGTAGATTATCCTTCATCTTGGAAAAGTGTCTAAAAACATGTCAAATGGAGGTGAGATATGAAAATACAAGGTTATAATATATCAATGATTAGAGGTGACACAGAAACTATAAAGATATCATGTCAAGATGCCGAAGGAGTTGGTGTTCCATTAGAAGATGGGGATACTTTGTACTTCACAGTTAAATCTTCTATCAACAAAGAGGAAAAAGAAATGCAAAAGGTTATAACGGAGTTCCCAGATGGAATTGGATATATTAACATTTTACCTGATGATACTAAATTTATGAGCTTTAGAAGTTACTATTACGATATACAACTTACTAGAGCAGATGGGACAGTAAAAACAATAATACCTCCAAGTATATTTACTGTTAAAGGAGAGGTAACATATGACTAATGAATTAATAGGTGTTATTGAGGATGATAGCTTAAATGTAATAGTTCAAATAGCGGAAAGTGGTCCTAGAGGTGATAAGGGCGACCAAGGTAAAGATGGCTATACACCAATAAAAGGTATTGATTATTTTGATGGTGAACAAGGAATACCTGGTATAGATGGAAAAAACCTAGAGTTTGTGTGGAATGGTACACAATTAGGAATAAGACAAGAGGGACAATCCAATTACACATATGTTAATTTAAAAGGAGACAAGGGCGATACAGGCAGTACAGGAGCAACAGGAAAATCCATTGAATTTACTTGGAGTGGCACACAGTTAGGAGTTAGACAAGAAGGACAAACAACTTACCAATATATAGATTTAAAAGGTGATGTGGGGCATAAAGGTGAAAAGGGGGATACTGGAGAAAAGGGTGACCCATTTGTATATGATGATTTTACACCTACTCAACTAGAAGGTTTGAAAGGTCCTCAAGGAATACAAGGGCTACAAGGAAGCGATGGGTATACTCCAGTTAAAGGTGTAGATTACTTTGATGGAGAGAAGGGTGAGAAAGGAGATAAAGGAGAACCTGGGCAAGATGGTTACACCCCACAAAAGGGTGTGGACTACTTTGATGGGGTAAAAGGTGATAAAGGCGACCCTGGTTCAGACGCTAATGTAACTGAAACAAACATAGTAGCCGCTTTAGGATTTACTCCTGTAAGTAGTTCTAGAGTATTAACAGATGTACCAATAGACGCTGAATTTACAGATACAGTGACCACTATTAATGGTAAGACTGGTGCTATAAGCAAGGCTGATATTGTAGCATTGGGCATACCTGCACAAGATACTGACACTACCTACACAGAAATCACAACAGCCGAAATTGATGCAGGAACTGCTAGTACATTAAGAGCTATAACTGCTAGAAGATTAAAATATTTATTAGATAAAATAGTTGCATTATTTCCAAGCAAAACTTCTGAACTAACTAATGATAGCGGGTTTTTAACAAGTGTTACTAAGAGTGATGTAGGTTTAGGTAATGTGGATAATATAAAACAAATGCCTATCTCAAATGGTGTACTAGAAAACTACAGAGAGAAACTTGTTACTTTATCTGGCACATCTACTGCTATAAATTTATCATTAGGAAATGTATTTACACATTCATTGACAGGCAACACAACATATACAATAACTAATGCAGTTAGTGGGCAAGCACACTCGTTTACTTTAATTATTAACCAAGCTACTACAGTAAGAACAATAACTTTTCCTGCAAGTGTAAAATGGCAAGGTGGAGAGATACCAGACTTATCTACTGCTAGTAAGACATATATATTAACTTTCCTTACGATAGATGGTGGTACTACTTGGTTAGGTATGTTCGGGGGTGAGTTTTAATGTTAGCTAATAGAGTTAGGATGAGTCAGATTAAAAAGGGCATTCCCATTCCCAGCTATTATGTGATGGCACAAGACAGCGACTTTAGTGGTACTACTAATGGTAGCTTTAAATATATAGGAGAGGATGAATATATAGTAATTCCTAATAGAATAAAGGATGTTGCAGTAACTAGTTATTCTAATATGTTTAATGGTTATATAGGTACTCAACTCAAAGGGGTTGCTAGCTTTAATAAAAACATTACT
>CAYYEN010000560.1:0-2702 GCA_964470795.1 uncultured Spirochaetaceae bacterium
CGATATTTCTGTATCTGAAGAATTAGTACTGTCAAATATTCTAGAAAGCAAATTTGCTAATCCATATGCTTCAAGTAATTCAGCATACGTCCCTGTTTTTTTCTTTATTCTAAAGGTATTCATGATTTATAATATTTTTCAAGGCATTTTGTGGCTTTCTGATCACATAATCGTAATATTCTAACAATAAAAAAATACAATATCCATTCTCTTTCATTTGAGGGTAAAATGTCGTCTAAAAGTTCTCCTTTTTCTTTTGTAATGAACTCGCTTTTAAATTTATATTCTTCAAATAAAAGCTTAATCTCATTAAGATGAGTCTGTGGTATATAAAAGTCAGCAAACGACTTTGTATCTATACTATGATGCTTTAGAATGGCATTGCTTACGACTTTTGCTATATCCTGTGAATGGCTGTCATAAAGAATCTCATATGCTTGCATTGCTCCAATTCCTGCATGAGGTGGCTTGTTTTTAATACGACATTTTTTTGCCAGCTCTCTGTCTGTATCATCATTAAAATCTGTATGGGCTAACATTTCAGCAGAATTATAAGTAGCCGTTTTGCATTTTTGAAATTCTTTCATTGGCTTTTGCCAGGCAACATTTAGCTTTCCATAATCATGCAAGCAAATTGTGAATTGAATTAACTTTTCCCAATCTATCTTGTCTTTCCAATATCTATCAAGTTCTAAAAAAGCAAATTTCAAATGCGGGCTAAACTCAGTCATAAAGCAATTTATTAATGCTTTATTATGCTGATAAAAAGTGTCTTTGATATAACTCATAGACTCATTTTCTTTTTTGATTTTCTTTTTTAATGGCGAAATATTATTGTTTCTGTTTTGTTTAACAATTAACCCGGCATTGGAATAATCAAAATAGCGATTATCTACAAAAATAACATCATAATGATTTTTTATTTTTTCAAATGGTAATCTTTGAAGATAAGTTAAGTTTTTTTCTTGCCATTCAAAATCAAAAACGCTTTCATCTCCATAGACAACTTCAGCATATATCCAATCATCTGGATCTATTTTATTTTCTTCAAACTGTTTTGCCCAACTAATAAAACTCCATTTGTAAACGCTAACAGTTTCATACATCCAAGGAATTATTCTTTTATTTTCGCAGTTTTCTAAATCTATCAAAACTATTTCAATACTTTGTATGTCACGAATAGTTTCTCTATAATGGCTCATATTGCAATCATTCCATGAATCTTTGATTTTTTCCAAGTTGTAAAGTTTAGATGTAATACAATCGATTCTATAGTTTTCTTCTTCTTTTAAAACTAGATTGACAAGCTCTAAAGCATTTTTCTCATCTATAAAGCTATATTTACTTAATTCTTTCAATGAATTTTCACATAGTTCTTTTGAATAAGGTAGATATTTATTGTTTAATTTCTGAATTTCTTTTTTGTCGTTTATATCATCCGAATCTATTGCTATTTTTTCTCTATCTTCAAGATTTAATACATCATAAATAAATATATCCCCATACTCATTTTCAAAACGTGCACATCTTCCTGCTCTTTGTAGTAATGAATTAATAGGAGATATTTCTGAGTGCATTGTATCACAAGAAATATCCATACCTGCCTCTATTACTTGGGTTGAAACAAGAATAACATCCTTTAATGAGCTATGTTTTCCAAAATATTCACTTATTTGAAGCTCTTTATTCTTTCTATCAGTATCAAAATATCGAGAATGAATACAGAGTAAAGTCGTTTCTTTCGATTTATTATTTTCGAGCTCTGAATAAATATTCTGAGCAGTCTCAACTCTATTACATATTACAATCGTTTTGTTTTTATGATTACTTAAAATATCATGTATGTTTATTTTTTTATCAGTAATGACAGAAATAGATTTTTTTATAAATTTTCCAATGGCGGGTTTAAGAGAATTTATTCTTTTAATATCGTCTGGAAAATCTTTAATTGAAACCACCTCGAAATCAAGCTCTTTCTTTATAAACTGGATATAGTCATCAGTTAGTGTTGCAGTCATTATACAAACACGACACAAGTTCTTTAATAATTTAATCATTCCTAAACTTGTCGCCATAGATAATTTCGGGTCTAATAAATGAAATTCATCAAAAATCAAATAACTTCCTATCAATGAACCTGCATTAATATTGGCTTGCCGTTTTGATAACGACAACGGAAAACATAGAAAACTACTTAAAGTTTGATCTATTGTAGAAAAAATAATATCTTTCTCAAAATATGGATCATCGTGATATTCTCCTGTCTGGATTGAGGTTAAATTATTCAATTCTGAATACTGGCTTTGTATTTTTTGATTGTTTAATGCAATATTAATATCAGAGTAAATCGAATTAGTCAATGTTCTCAATGGTAGGCTGTAAATCAATTTCTGAGGAAAATCAATTCTATTATTTATTTTAGCAAATAAAAAAGGCATAATAGAAGCCCATGTTTTTCCAGCTCCTGTAGGAACAGAAAGTATAACATTCTTCCCTGATAGAAGTAATTTCGCAACCTCTTTTTGATAGCTGTAGGGAGAGAAACCTGTAATATTACTATATAGCAAATTGTAGTCCATCATGAGTTAAAAGTGATTATATAAGGTTATCATAATCATTATTAAATTATACAAATAAACAACCAAAGTTTGTCAACTTGTGACACACTAGATTAAATATTATACTTTTTCAATTTGTTTCTT
>CAYYEN010000561.1:0-2699 GCA_964470795.1 uncultured Spirochaetaceae bacterium
TTGTGGCGGGCTATTATCAGAAAACCGGGCAGAAAAGCGCCTTTCATCCCCTGACCCGGCTGGACCGGGACACCTTCGGCATTGTGCTGCTGGCGAAAAACGCCCATATCCACAGCCTTTTGCAGAGCTGCGGCGTGAAGAAAACCTATCACGCGCTGGTGTACGGCGGTCCCACAGAGGACAGCGGCACCATCGATGCCCCCATTGCCCGCCGCCCACTGCCGAGCCTTCTACGTTATGTAAACCCAGAGGGGAAACCTTCTGTGACCGAGTGGCAGGTTTTGGAGCGGGATGGGAAGTTATGTAAACTCGCCTTGCGGCCCATTACCGGCAGAACCCACCAGCTTCGGGTACACTGCGCCTACATGGGCTTTCCCATTCTGGGAGACCCCCAGTACGGAAGCCCGGAATCTCAGGCGTATTCCGCCGAACTGGGGCTGACCCACCAGATGCTCTGCGCCAGAAAACTGGAATTTTTCCATCCCCTCACCGGCGAAGCCATGGTGCTGGAATCCATGTTGGATGTACAGGGGAGAAAATGACTGCGCCTGCCCGGATGGGCAGACGCAGTTTTTCTTTACGACATTATTCTTCCTCGGCGACGGTTTCCTCGGTGACAGTTTCCTCTGCGGAGAAGGCAAGGTTCGCAATCATGGTTTCTACCCGTTTCATGCCCTCGGCGCCGTCCTCACAGAAGGTGTAGACCTCGATGAGCTTCCCGTTGGTAAAGTGGTTGTAAACCACAAACCCGTAATCCTTTGCCAGATTGAAGGCAATGTACTGATTCCCGCCGACGGTTTTGACCAGAGCGGGACTGCCGCCGTACCAGTTTTTGGACAGGTAGTCCGCGATCTGCTTTACGGAGGCATCCTCCAGCGCGTTCATATCCCCCACCAGAGCCGCCAGCGTATTGCCGGACTCGGCAACATACGTGGAGACGCCGGCGCAGTAATCGAAGATGTCCATATGGATGCCGTTATTGCGGTAGTTTTTCACGGCGGCGCTGATGTCGCTGTACAGGTCCATGTAGATTTCCAGCTGCTGATACACGTCCTGCGTGATGCAGTAGGCGCCGAAGGGCGCCGTCAGGGACAGCTCTGTGCCGGCGGCGGTGACCACGGTAAACACGCCGTTGTCCTGATCGATCGTCACCGTGTCCGCGGTCTGACTGGAGGACGCAGACTCACGGCTGCTGCTGATGGGCTTTTTCTCGATTTCTGGGGTCACCACGGCGGCGTCGAGAATGGTATACTTTTCGGTTTTCTCTGCTTTTGCGGTTTTCTCATCCTTCGCAGCATCCACGCGGACAGTGCCGATGCTCACCACCAGGAGCAGCGCCAGCGTAACAGCAATCCATTTTTTCATAGTATTCTCTCCTTTGAGACGGTATAAGAGAAGTATAGCAAATGCGGGGCGTTTTTTCAAGGGCAGCGCCACATAATGGGGCAAGGAGATTCGGCGAGAGATTTTGGGAATGATTTTCATACTTGCCGCGTTAATCGCGCGGGACGCCGCCATTGGAAGCCGGAAAGCGTCACAGGACGGCAATTTTCCTCAAAGTATTGGCAGTACGGATTGTGATGAATTCTCCAATTCCCGGGCTTGCGGTTTTTTTCCACCAGGTCGCTTTCGCGTACTTTTTCCTGTCAAAGGACCAGAAAATCGAATTTTCACAGATGGATATCTGTTCCAGCTCCTTTGTCGGCTCGCCGATTTTCTCACTGATGATTTGGGCGGCAGCGGGAGGCATCACAAAAATCAAATTGTCGTATCTGTCTTTGTCACCGGTTCCCCACCAATCAGGCGCTTTGCCCAATAAAGCTTCCAGCTTTTCCTGCAGCATGACAAATACAGGAATATCCAGACCAAACCGCTCCCGTATCATGGCCCGGATGGTATCGGCGAGAATGCTTTCCTCATTTTCGCGAGCCGTGAAAATCACATTTCCGCTGTTGAGATAGGTAAGAACCTCTATATATCCAAGTTCCGTTATACGGGATTTCAGCTCCGGCATGGATAGCTTGTTTTTTCCGCTTATGTTGATCCCTCTTAACAAGGCAATGTATCGTTTCATAGCAATTCCCACCTGTCGGCTGCTTTGGCTGCCCCGGTTCTGGCTGCGCCGGGGAAAATGGCGATTTCTGCCGGCTTTTTCTGTTGACAGCGCGTTTCTGGGAAAAGTATACCACAATTCCGGAACGACTGCAACCGAAAGACAAACGCCCGCAAGGGGCGAATCCCCCTGCGGGCGCTGCGATGCACTTTCGATTCAGGAAAGCAGCAACTTGTCGTCGGCTTCGTCAGAACCGGAGGCCTGGCTGAACAGGTTCAGCAGCTGCTCCACGGTCAGGTGCTTCTTCTCCTCACCGGACACGTCTACGACAATGTGACCGTCGTACATCATCACCAGACGGTTGCCGTAGGCGATGGCGTCGCGCATATTGTGGGTGATCATCATGGTGGTCAGGTTGTCCTTCTCCACGATGCGCTGGGTGGCCTCCAGCACCTTGGCGGCGGTCTTGGGGTCAAGGGCAGCGGTGTGCTCGTCCAGCAGCAGCAGCTTGGGCTTCTTGAGGGTGGCCATCAGCAGGGTCAGTGCCTGACGCTGACCGCCGGACAGCAGGCCAACCTTGGTGGTCATCCGATCCTCCAGACCAAGATCCAGCGTTTTCAGCAGCTCCCGGTAGGTCTCGTACTCG
>CAYYEN010000562.1:0-2693 GCA_964470795.1 uncultured Spirochaetaceae bacterium
GAGGGAGTGAGGTCTGCCGGTGGAGGGTCCCCGGTTACGGGCTATTGCCATGGACTGCCTCCCTCCTGGGAGAGGACTGGCTGGGGTGGGTAGCCTTGAGGCTGAAGTGGCCGGCAACGCCAGGACAAGAGCCTCGCCCCCGGGGAGCAGAGGAGGAGGTCCGGGTTCCAGATCCAGAGGTTATCACAAGAGCCTCGCCCCCGGGGAGCAGAGCGCAGTCCAGCGACGCCACGCCCTCCTCGGGAGCAAACGGGAACAGATAATACCGGAGGGACTCCTACACCTCTCTGTATGCCGTTTACCGTGTCGTTCAACATGGTGCAGGTGATCGATATCGCGGAGGCGGAGGACCGCCTCCTGGACCTCTACAACACAATGCTGATCGACCGCGGGCAGATGCAGCCAACAGCCGACGAGGTCGATGCGGTCGTCTTCGAGGTCCTCGGGGAGCTCGAGGCTTACCTCCAGGGCATCGCCCGGGAGGGGGGCCTCCGCGGCCGGGACCTCAAGCCGATCGTCCAGGCCTGGGTTGAAGAACGCCTGGCAGAGGCAGGAGCCGGATCCCGCCCGGATGTGACATAGTTAGGGTGAGAGGGTAGAGGGTTTACCGGTTTGTTATGGTCGCGGCGGAGTAGCAGATGTTCTGTGCAAACAGTGCGTTGAACGGCCGAATCCTCGACTATTGGCTCAGAGTGTTTACTTCTATGCACAAGTATAGGCTGATGTACATGGTAGGAGCAGACGAGTGGCGCTACACCTGGACAGTGATGATGTCCCCAAAGAACACAGCATGAAATTACTGAAAGCCACCCTGACGAGGAAAAAACGCGGTGTAACATCGCAGACTCAGCGGTTACCCGAAATGCCGTTTCGCAACCCTTTTCTATGGCAATAACGTTAACGATTTACTGTTGCCGGATGGTCGAAACTGTCGATAGGATTCAGAAGCGTAATGAGGCGCTGATCTTTCGAGTCAGTGAACAGGCATTTTTTGTGAAACTTCACGATATCAGAGAAATCCTCGGCGGAACGAGGCTCGATGCAAGGGTATTCGACAAGACCAATCAAGATGTTGGCATTATCCATCCGTACAATCGGTCGTTCCGACTAAAAGTAGGTAAACACGAATACGAAGCAGCCAGAAAAGACGTCAAAGAAGTATTCGACTCCCGGTATCGGCCAGATTCCCCGATCCTGATCTTGCTTGGCGACTCCTTCCATAAGATTGACTGTCCTGGGTCTGCCGATTACCGGAGAGAGCATTCAATTCTCGAACAGGGTTTGGAAACCGATACCAGATATTCCCTGGTGCATTCACGACAGTACGTGCTTCACCGTTTGAAAAACGGTGGCCTGACATGGCAGAACACCGATCTGAAAGATTCCTACTTCAATCAGGCTCTCACTCCGGGCGAGGACTTCGGCGGTGATGCCACGGGCCCTGGTTTGTCATATATGCCAGCGATGGAGCGATATGACGGGGACTTTTATGCGAGCCTTGGCGAAGAGGGGAAGCAGCAACTTCTCTCATCGGGACACCACATTCTCATACTCTCCGGCCTGTATGGTCTTGTCTGTCCTCTGGAACCGGTGCAGATGTACGACTGTATCCTTGATGAGCACAACCCGAATTTCGACACCTGGAAAAAGGATGATTGCCTGACACGAGTTCTGGCCGATTATGTCCGAAAACATGGTATTCAGCGGATATTTGAGTTCACGTCAATCCATGACTACCGTAACGTCATCGACTGGGGATCTCTGAAACTCGCGACAAATAGTGTAGAAGTATTCCACTGCTTTTATAAGCATGCAGACGGGCCGAAAGGGCTCCGGACACTGGGAAAATTCGTCAGGAATGTCTTTCTGAATCTCCCGGAGGAGCAGTTGCTCCTGATTGAGCCTGGTTCCGAGTGTGAGCAGCTGATCTTCAGTGACCAGAGTATCAGGACCGATAAGGCAGAGAAGCTCCCCATTCCGAGAGATTGGGGTGTGTTGAACCTTGATACCATCCCTGACGAGGATGTCAGGAGACAACTGGCTGATACTGAAGAACAGTTAGTGACTCTTTACCGCTCGCCAAAACCCAGTTCAGATGCGGGTTCATCGATCTGGCTTGGTTATGCCAAAGGGCTTGAAAAAATGCTCCATAACGAGGTCGGGCGGCGGCTACGTGCGTACGTTTTTTCAAAATATGCCAACGATGCGTGGAGGCTGGATGGATGCGTGTTTTGGGATTTACCTAAGCAACTGAAGGATCTTCTGCCTCTCAAAGAGGAAGAGATCAAACATGTCAACCTTGGTGGATGGGCATATCTGCGCGAGAACTTGCAGGCAAGTGCGTGTAACGCCCTCATTTCTGACGTTCTCGCTGACCTCCTTGCCTTTATCGATCGGGAATTTGGTATGGACTTCGATCGGATTCAGATGACGTGTACATACTTCTCAGACCACCGGGGGAGGGCGACGCATACAGGGACGTACACCCTCAAGGATATCATCGAAGAACGGAGGACAATCCTTGCACATCTTAACGCGGTTATTGATATCCTCTACGAGACACACTGGAAGGATCGCAATCGCCTTCTCAAAGATGCACAACGTGCTGACAGATACGAACGTCTCGACGCCATCCTGGCCCTGGGTAAAGTACGTGATAATGAAGTGGTGGATCAGCTCGTTTACGCACTTTC
>CAYYEN010000563.1:0-2689 GCA_964470795.1 uncultured Spirochaetaceae bacterium
GCGAATGGTTTAATCCGGCCAACTGGCAGGATGGGGCTGTTCCCGATCTGTCCAATGTTGCAGCGGTGGTCATTCCCGGAACCGTCACGGTGAACTTCGACGACGACAACAAAACCGGCCTTGCCGAAGCAGGCACGGTTGATGTTACCAGCGTGACCGGCACATCGGCCTCACTGGAGTTAAAAGACAATGCCGGCCAAAACAGCCGTCTCAACGCGACCAGCCTTGATTTGAAGCAGTTGATAATGGCCGACAAAACCACGCTGGGCCTGAGCGGCAGCGCCAATACACTCAAAACAGCCGATAGTCTCAATATATCAGCGGGAACGCTGGTTTTTGCCAACGGCAGCGCCAACACCATCACCTCCACAGGCGGCGGTATCAGCATCACTCCTTCTCTCACCCTTACTTACGGAAGTTTAAACCTTTCGGCAAACGGAGATATTACCCTGAACAATGCCGCCAACGATTTTTCAGGCCCGGTCAGCGTGACTGCGGGGGTGAACGCCACACTGCGCGACGCCAATTCCCTAGATTTGGGTGCTTCCACGCTTACAGGCAATCTGACGGTGCAAGCCGACAACGGAGCTTTAACCCAAAGCGGGGCCCTGACGGTGGGCGGAACAACCGGCATCACGGTTGAAGCCACCAATTCTATTACATTACTTAATGAAAATAATGATTTCACCGGGGCTGTGTCCGTGTTTGGCGAAGATGTCAGCCTGCGCGACCTCAATGCCCTAATTCTGGGCGCATCAACCATCAACGGCGACCTGACCGTGCAAACCGGTGGAACGTTGACCCAGAGCGAAGCAGTAACGGTTGACGGCGCAACGACGATTACAACGAGTGAGGACACGGTTACGCTGTCCACCTCCGCCAATAACTTCGCAGGTGCGGTTTCGATTGATACGACTTCTGTTGGCACAGGCGCCAACGTTATCCTGGTCAACTCGGGAAATACCACTCTTGGCAATATTGATGCCGGCACGGCGGGCGATGTGAACGTGACGGCGACAGGCGCGATTACCAGAACCGGCGCCATTACGGGCGACGATGTGAGTCTGACCCAGCAAAACGCCTTTGCCTGGACTGGCGCAGGTATCACGGCCAACGGTCTGAACATCACCGTTACCGGCGCGGGTAACGCAATCACGCAAAGCGCGGCCATGACCCTGTCCCATGCGTCATCCTTTACCACCAACGGCGGAAACATTACTCTGGACATCACCGCCAATAATTTTACCGGTGCGGTGTCGGTAGCATCCGCCGGCAATGTATTTTTGAATGACGCCAACGCCCTGACGCTGGAAAATGCGGCGGTCAGTGGCAACCTGACGGCGGAAGCCATGGGCGGCAATCTGACAATATCCGGCAATGTGACCAAGACGAGCGGCGCCGACGCCACGGCAACCTTCAAGGCCACTGGTAGCATTATCATGCAGTCTTCGAAGCAGATCGAATCAACCAGCGGCAAACTCAATACCATCCTCTGGTCCGATTCGGATGCAACTAATGGCGGGGTGATTTATCTCAATTCCGGAGCCGCCATTAAATCCAACGGTGGAAATATTCTGCTGGCCGGCGGAGATGCAGCCGCAGGGTATGCCATAGGCACAGGCACACCATCAAGAGGTACAGGAGATGCTTGGTTCAACGAGGGTTTTGACAATTACGGCTACGGCATTGCACTGGTCAATGCGACGATATCCTCCGGCGAAGGAAGCATAACGCTCCGGGGGCAAGGAACCCCAAACAGCAACACCCTTGCTTCCGGCGTGATCATTGGCCGCGGCAGCGTGATAGAAAGCACAAGCGGCGCAATAGATATAACCGGACAGACAGGAGGGGTAGATGGTCATGCCTCCACTGGGGTTTATCTGGGGACCGATGCTCAGGATGGCACCGGAAAGGTCGCCACGGTAAAATCCTTAAGCGGCACAGTGAATATCACCGGCATTGGCGGGCCATCAGGCGAAGCTGACAGGCCTTATAATATAGCAATTGCGACTAACGGTCTTGTCGAGTCCACCAGCGGAGACATAACCATCACAGGAAATACCCGGATGGATAAGGGGACTGGTATCGCCCTTTCAGGAGGAATCATCCGTTCCAACGGCAGCGCTGCCATTACCCTGAACGCTGCAGGTAACGCCGCAGATAACGAAAACTGGATACACGGTATCCTTTGGGAAAATAACTCATCTCTTATCGGAGGCACCGGGGATGTCACCCTGATCTCGGAGGCAAGCGGTGTTGGTGCGCAGGCGATAAAGTATTACAACGGGACTATTTCCGGCACAGGAAACCTGATTATAAAACCGGCAACGGCTGGCTCTCCCATAGGCATAGGTGACGGTGCCGCAACCGGTACAGGCAATTTCCTCCTAAGCACGGCCTTTATTAACGCTTTGACCGACGGTTTCTCATCCATCAATATCGGCAGCGACACGGCAGGCAAGATTACCGCCGGCGACTTTGCGCCCAGGGATCATCTGACCCTGCAAAGTGGCGCTAGCGATATCGAATTGACTGGCTGGCTGAATGCCGGAACGAACAATGTGATTTTAAACAGCACGGGCAGCGTTACCGATACGGACAGCGGCCGTATCACCGCGAATAAGCTGGCCCTTTTGGGTGCGGGCGGCGTTTATACATTGGACAGCGCGGACAACAACGTGGGAACGCT
>CAYYEN010000564.1:0-2686 GCA_964470795.1 uncultured Spirochaetaceae bacterium
AAAACGAACTGCATATGTCCACGGGCCTTATGAACCGGGTCAAGTGGGCGGATGGCCTGCGGGTGAATGGGCAGAGCGTCCACACGGATTACCAGGTAAAGCCCGGGGACCGGATCCTGGTGCTGCTGGAGGAGGCGCCGCCGGACTACCCGGCAGAGGCAGGCCCCCTGACCGTTCTTTACGAGGACGACTGGCTTTTGGCGGTGGACAAGCCCCAGGGGATGCTCATTCACCCTTCCCGGAACCGGATCACCGGAACCCTTGCCAATCTGGTCCAGGGCTACTATGAAGCCCAGGGCATTACCGCCGCCTTTCATCCCCTGACCCGGCTGGATCGGGATACCTTCGGCATTGTGCTGATTGCCAAGGGCGCCTATGTCCACGCCCTTTTGCAGCAGGCCCGTCCCCAGAAGCGCTACCATGCCCGCACCTTTGGCGGGCCCGAAGAGGACGTGGGGATCATCGACGCGCCCATTGCCAGGAAACCCCTTCCCAGCCTTTTGCGGGAGGTAAGACCGGAGGGAAAGCCCAGCCTTACCCGTTTCCGGGTTTTGGAGCGTGGGGAGGAGAGCTGTGTGCTGGAACTGGAGCCGGTCACCGGCCGCACCCATCAGCTCCGGCTCCACTGCGCCTATATGGGCTTTCCCATCCTGGGGGATCCCCAGTACGGAAGCCCCGAGTCCCTTGCCTATTCGGAAGACTTGGGGCTTTCTTCCCAGGCCCTGTGCGCCAAGAGTCTGCGCTTTATCCACCCCATCACGGGAGAAGAATTGGTTCTGGAATCGAACATGGAGGTATAAACCCCGGACCCGCGAAAAATGCGGACCCGGGGTTTATTCTAAAAGGCGGTTGATTGGGAAAGGGAGCTTTCGTGAATTGACAATTGTCAATTGTCTTTACTCCATACTCCTGGAAATCAGCTCCATCACGTCCAGAAGACTGTCTGCCAGGGCGGTAATCCGGCCCAGGGTTTCTTCGTCCGGGGGATCCTGGTCGGGCACCATGGTGGCCATGGTGCCTGCCCGGAAGGCAGAGAGGATGCCGGCCGTGGCGTCTTCCAATGCAAGGCAGTCTTCCGGGGCCACCCCCAGACTTTTGGCGCCGAAAATATAGATGTCCGGTTCCGGTTTGCCCTTGGGCACCTGGTATACGGTGCACAGGGCATCGAATTGATCAATGAGGCCCAGGGGCGTCAGATAGTCCCGGATCCGCTCCGCGGGGGAGGCGGTGCAGATGGCACAGGGAATGTGCTGCTCCTTCAAAAAGGACAGAAGCTCCCGGATCCCCGCCTTGGGTTCCACACCATGCTGGTTTACATAAGCATCCATCAGCTGGATCCGCTTGGCTTTCATCTGCTGATAGTCAACCTGGGGGCCAAAGTAGCTTTGCAGCTTCCTGGCGGCTTCGTCCCGGTTCAGGGCCCGCAGACCCAGGGCGTGGTCCCGGGTCATGGGATAACCCAGGGCCCGGCCCGCCTCCTGCCAGAAACGGGTGTAGAGCTTTTCGGTGTCCAGAATGACCCCGTCCATATCAAACAGAACGCCCTTTACGGGCCGCATGGGCTTAAAGATCGTATATGCCATAGGAAATGTCCTTTCTGTATTGTGCCTCTATTATGCAGAAAAATTGTGAAGAATTCCAGTCTTTGGAGAAAATTATTTTAATTAAACACTTCTTAAGGTTTTCCCCTCTTTATTGTTAAGAAACAGGATGATATAATGGACTCAAACAAGAAAAAGAGGGGGAAAACCATGTATCGGGTTCTGATTTGCGACGACCAGCCGGATATTGTAAACGCGCTGAAGATCTACCTGGCCCCGGAGGGGTACGAGCTCTTTGAGGCCTTCAACGGCCAGCAGGCCGTGGATATGGTTCGGGAAAAGAACATCCACCTGGTGCTGCTGGATGTGATGATGCCGGTGATGGACGGCGTTACCGCCACGGCAAAGATCCGGGAGTTTTCCAATGTGCCCATTATCCTGCTCACGGCGAAATCCGAAACCGAGGATAAGGTGCTGGGCCTCAACGTGGGAGCCGACGACTACATCACCAAGCCCTTTGTGCCGGTGGAGGTGCTGGCCCGGGTCCGGTCCCAGCTGCGCCGGTTCGCCAGCCTGGGCAGCCACGAGGAAGCGCCGGAGACCCTGACCATCGGCGGCATCAGCCTGGATGACCGGACCAAAACCGTTACCGTGGAGGGGGAGCCGGTTTCCCTGACCCCCACGGAGTATGCCATACTGCATCTGCTCATGTCCAACCCCGGAACGGTCTACTCCACCAAAACCCTTTACGAGGCGGTGTGGCAGGAGGCGGCCCTGGGAAGCGAAGGCTCTGTGGCCGTTCACATCCGGCACCTGCGGGAGAAAATCGAAATCAATCCCTCGGAACCCCGTTACCTGAAGGTGATGTGGGGCCAGGGCTATAAGCTGGAGGGAAGACAGAAATGAAGCCTCATGTGATTGTCAAGTTTCTGGCTGTGGCCCTGTGCGCCCTGGCGCTGCTGACGGCGGTGACCGGCGGCCTGGGGCTGGTCTGCGTGGCGGCGCTGGAGGTGGAAGACGGCGCTTCGGTGCAGAGCCTGTACGAAAAGGACATCCGGAGCCGGTTGGAGCTCGTCGGGCAGAACATCATCCGGCGCTATGCCTCGGAAAATCTTGGGGGCTGTCCGAAGCGGCTTCTGGATGCG
>CAYYEN010000565.1:0-2681 GCA_964470795.1 uncultured Spirochaetaceae bacterium
TTATACCATTTGGGAAGAATATTTATTCAAGCTATTTGACTTTTGCAAAAACCTCCATAATATATCATTTTTATTAATTTATTTAAAATCATTGAAAAACAACATTTAAGCATGTTATTCTAGTAACTATGGAACAAAAACTAACTAATTTGATTTTGCATGGTCATTTTTACCAGCCTCCTAGAGAAAACCCTAGTACTGGTTTAATACCAAAGCAAGCTTCCGCTCTTCCCTATGAAGATTGGAATGAAAGAATTTGCGCTGAATGTTACAAAGCAAATGTAAATTCACGTTATTTATCACAAAACGGCAGAATAATTTCTTTAACCAATAATTTTGAATATATCTCTTATAACTTTGGACCCACCCTACTTTCGTGGTTGGAAACTTATCAAGGTGAAGTATACGAAAAGATTCTCGACTCTGATAAAAAATCTATTAAAAGACTTGGCCATGGTAACGCAATAGCTCAAGGCTATAACCATACCATCCTTCCTTTAGATAAAGAAAAAGATGCCAAGATTCAAATAGATTGGGGCATCGAAGACTTCAAGTATCGCTTCAATAGAGACCCAGAAGGAATGTGGCTACCTGAAGCCGCAATAAATGGCAAGATTATAGATTTACTCTCTTCCTTTGGAATTAAATTTGTAATTTTATCTCCTTGGCAATGTAAAAGCATTGAAAATCTTGACGGCAGCATGACAGAATTAAATGGAAGACCTGCCCCTTATGGACAAAGCTATACTTTAACAGGTCCTTTAGGTGGTACAGTTTCCGCCTTCTTCTATGAGCCTTCCCTTGCCTCCGATATTAGTTTTGGTCATGCGCTTCAAAGTGCAGACTCGTTATACCAGAAACTTCTCAACCTTAAGAATGCTAATGATGTTTCCTTAATCCATACAGCAACTGATGGCGAGATTTATGGTCACCATGAACCCTTTGGTGATATGGCCCTTGCAGCTCTTATTCACAAGACTCGTGAAAATGAAGATTTTGTAATGACCAACTATGCAACAGTCCTTGAACAAAACCCAACAACTCTTCATGCGACTCTATTAGATGGTGAAGAAGGAAAGGGAACTAGCTGGTCTTGCTCTCATGGAGTATCAAGATGGTACAAGAACTGCGGTTGTCACACTGGTGGAGATAGCTCATGGAACCAAAAATGGCGTACCCCGCTTCGAAATGCCTTGGTTAACAATGCAAACCGTTTAGACTCAATCTTTAACAATCATGTGAGAAAAATCTTTAATGATAATCTTTCCCCCGACACCTTATTACATTTAGCTTCCGGTGCAATTATTGAAAAAATACAAATGAGTGAATTTATAAAAGATTTACATACTAAGTATAAGTTTGATCCACTCCATGATTCAGATCTTGCTAACTTAATTATTGGTATGAAAAACAAACACTTCAGCTTCACAAGCTGTGGTTTCTTCTTCTCCGATATTTCCGGCATTGAACCACAACAAGATATTAAATATGCTTTATATGCAATCCATTTATATCAAAAGTACTACATGGATGACCTACTCTTCCCATTCTTATCAGATTTAAAGGATGCACAAAGTAATATCAAAAGTGAAGGAACAGGTATGAGTATTGCGCAAGCTCAACTCAATTGCCTCTCTGGAGAAGTTGAAGCAGCCCTTTATTTCTATCTCAATACCAAAATGGTAGAACTCTTAGCAAAAGAAACCAAATATGGACGCTTTAAGTTATTAGAGCTTAGAAACATTGAAGATTATGTCTATTTGGAAATTATCGATACCACTAACTTAATGCGACATCAATATAATATTCTTTCTTCCTCAAGCATTGAACTTGGTCTTAACTTATACTTTTCAAATGCTTCAGATAACAATTCTAAGAACATTATAAAAATTACCACTAAGAACATCCCAGATAGAATGATTGATATCGTTTCCTCCTGGCTTTTAATCAACTATAAGATACCCTCTTTTGATAGCTTCAGATTAACAGCAGATAATATTTTAAACTATTCACTTATTACCAGTGCTAATCGCTTCTTTGCAAACGATGGCTTACAATCTGAAAACATCAATAGAAGTATGCGTTTAATTAAAGGGTTTTTAAACCTTTTCGACTACGATACTCTATCTCTTCGTCTATGCTATGTAGAGCGTATGATTAACTTCATCAAATCGATTGGAAAAGCGAAAGATATTGAACGCGTTAGGAGTATTATCACTAAACGCTTTGACAATCTAGCCTCTTCTATTAAGCCTAATGGCATAACAAAAGAGAATTTGACAGAGATTGTCGAGTTGATAAAGCTTACCCGTAACTTAAGTATCGATCCAGATTTAAGAAACATACAAAACGTAATCTATGGTTACTACACTCAAGAACTCAAATCAGAGCTGTTAGATGCTCAAGATTTAGCGCTCCTTTTCGATTACCTAAACTTTCAGTAAAGCTCTTGCATGTTCAATTGAAATATTGCTCGTATCCCCACTAAGGAGACGAGCAATTTCTTTTACCCTATCCTCATCCCTTAATTGTACAATATTAGAAACAGTTCGCCCCTCCACTTCCTTCTTTGAAACCAGATAGTGGTAATCTGCTTTACAAGCAATTTGGGGTAAATGCGTAATAACTAGTACTTGATGAGTTAAACTTAAACGACTAATCATATTAGCCACCGCTAAGGC
>CAYYEN010000566.1:0-2678 GCA_964470795.1 uncultured Spirochaetaceae bacterium
CTCTTCAAGCTTAGTTTTAACGCCTTTGGAAAGAGAGTCTAAATGACGATAAATTCCATCTAAAGAGACATACTCAGTTAATAGCTTTACTGCACCCTTTTCACCTACTCCTTTAACCCCAGGAATATTATCAGAGGCATCTCCTAAAAGAGAAAGATAATCAATTATTTGATTAGGCTTAATTCCAAAGTTTTCAAATACTTCCTTCTCTCCATAAAGTTCATAGCGCTCTTTATCAGCTTTACTAGGGCGAAGTGCAAATACATGATTATCTACTAACTGCAATAAGTCTTTATCACCGGTTACCATAACCGTGTCAATTTCTAGTCTTGTAGCATTTTTTGCAAGTGTTGCAATTAGATCATCAGCTTCAAACCCATCTTGCGCTATAAACGGTATGTTCATCTTCTCAAGAGTTGCGACGATTCGTGGTACTTGAGAGTGCAAATCTTCAGGCGCTGCTTGTCTGTTTGCTTTATACTCTGGATACATCACCGAGCGAAAGGTTGGAGCATGGGAATCGAGAGCGACTACAAAGTAATCGAATTTATAGTTTTTGAATAAAGAAAACAAAGTATTGAAAAACCCAAAATAGGCAGAAACATTCTTTCCTTCATTATCAGTTAAAGGACGGGTTAAAAACGCATAGTAAGAGCGATAAATTAAAGAATAACCATCAACAATAAACAACTTTTTAGTAAACTCTTTATTTTCTTCAACCTTTTCTTCTATCTTTGCAAGTTTCTTTTCTCTTTGTAGAGGAATAAGCGTTTGATCCAAATCTGCTTCACTAAATAATGAATTTTCCATTTTTTCTCCTAAATATTCAGAACAAGACCATCATAGGCGCTTTCAACAAAGCCTGGGTATAATCTGTTTATATCACTATAACATGTTTCATGATTAATATGAGTAAAATATACTTTATCTGCTCCAATTCTTCTTGCCGCCTGATAGGCTTGAGAAAAGGAAAAGTGTGTTGGATGAGGTCTATCTCTAAGCGCTCCAAGAATTAATAACTCAACACCTTTTAAAGCATCATAACTTTCATCTGTTATATAAGACACATCTGTTAGATAAGCAAAAGCGCCAAACCTATACCCATAAATTAAACTGTTACCATGGTAAACTGGGATAGGCGTTACTTTAAAACCTAAAATTTCTACCTCTTTATAGGGAGCTAGTACATTAGATTTTAATACTGGAAGACCTGGATTATCTCCATTATCTATAGCATAAGGATAACGTTTTTTTAAGGTATAAAGAGTTTGTTCATCTCCATATATTGGAAAGCTATTATGTCTTGAGAAAACTCTTAAATCATCCAATCCCGCACAATGGTCTGTATGAGAGTGTGTATAGAGTACACCATCTAAAGACCTTACATTCTCTCTTATCAGTTGCAAACGAAACTCATACCCTGTATCTATTACGAGGCAATGATTACCCTCTTTTAACATTACAGAACTCCGATATCTTTTATCGTGAGAATCTGTTGAAACACAAACTTTACAATCACACCCTATTACAGGAACACCATGACTTGTTCCAGTACCGAGTAACGTAACTACCATTATTTAAGATCCTTAAGCTTTTCTACCCCAGAAGTCAAGGAATTTTCCATAGAATTAAGTATCTTGTTAAGCTCTTCTTTTGAGACCTTCCCTTTATACTCTTCCACCGCTTCTTTAACTTGAGGAGAGGCTAAGAATTGAGAGACCTTTTCACTTTGCTCTTTGGTAAACTGTCCACCCGATTTAATTAATGCTTTAACATCTTCAGAGTTTAGCAATTCCTTAACTTTAGGTGTGTTTACGATATCTATCACTGCAGATAAATCCTCTTGTCTGAGGTTTAATCCTGTTACTTTATTAATCATCTTAGCACTTATAATATCGGTGGGAGTCTTAAAGCTAACTCCAAAAAGGTGTATCGATACAGAAGGTACAAAAAAGTAAAAACAAAAGAATAAAATAGTGGCAATAAAAAAAACTGCCAAGGTTGGTCCTAAAAATCCACGTTTAGCCATAGCTATCCCCTTTCTTAGTATTATAACGAAATGCTAAGAAAATAAAAGAGGCGTTTAAAAAAGTTTAATTTTCTCTTAATTGCAAAAAAATCCCTCCTACAAGATTTCTAGTCCAGTAAGAGGGAGCTATGAGTTTACTTAACTAGCTATTATAGGAAGTTAAATAAAACGCTTGCTGAGAACTTTCCGTTATCCCAAGCTGGAATAAAGGTATCACCTGAGAAGTTTTTAAAACTTCCTTTAGTTGGTAATAAGTACCCAACACTTAAACCGATCATGCCAAAGTCAAAACCTACTTGAGCGCGATAGTAAAGAGGAGAGTTCATGAAGACATCACCAAAATTATCAATTGTTACACCATTAACATAGTAGCTCTTGAAGTCTGTTGTACTAAAACTCATGGAAGGGCCCATACCTACAGCAATTGTTAAGAAATCTACTGGGTTAAGGAGAACGTTAGCAGTTAAAACAGAATCTAATCTGTGATAATTTTCAGCCTTACCATATAAACCATTCAAGCCAATTTGCAAGAACCAAAGGTTCACTCTGAAATCTGCACCAAACTGCCAGTGTTTAATATCGAGTAAATCATTCATAACATTTCCGCTATTTTGCATATCTTTTAATTTGTATTGATATTCAGCGGTTG
>CAYYEN010000567.1:0-2673 GCA_964470795.1 uncultured Spirochaetaceae bacterium
ATACGGAAGTTTCTAACCACATTGACCACTCCGACCCCATTTTTGAACCGGATGGCGACCCCTACACTTTGACAGGTATCTATAATATGAAGGAAAAGCAATATGCACACTACATTGAAACACCTATCAAACTAACGTTTGCAGCACCAATGACAGAAAAATCGGATTTCCGTGCCGCTATTGGATTTAACCCCGGGTTCCGTGTGGCTGACCGACAAACAACAAAAGGTCCCTACACGCGTAGGGTGGATTACACCGAAGGGCACTACACCATTGATGAAGTAGAATCGTTAAGGTTAGGAACTTTTTCCGGTTTTAGCGAGCCGACTTCCAAGCCGCTTTTCAGCTATTCATTAGGCATTATTGCCGATATAGGATGGGCGATTAAGCTCACGCCGCAATGGAAACTTCATGCAGGTCTGTCGGGCGGTTATGGCTTTAACGATGTACGGACAAAAGCTATTCGGGAAAATCCGAAAGTGTTTCAACAATTGGAAGGAGGTTATTCGGGTGTAGTTACTACCGACCATATCGGAGCGGTACACACTTTCTTCGCAGGTATTAAAATAGGCGTGTCGTACGCCTTCGGCACTTGCTGTGCGGAAAAGAAATACCGTAAAGCACAAGCCGATTTTGAACTATACATGAGAGACAGCGATGGCGATGGCGTACCCGACCGTATTGACGAATGCCCAGACACACCACAAGGCGTTGTAGTCGATTCCGTAGGTTGTCCCGTTGACAGTGACGGTGACGGTGTGCCCGACTACATTGACAAATGTCCCGATACTCCTAAAGGTGTAGTAGTGGATTCTGTGGGTTGTCCTATTGACGACGACGGTGACGGCGTGCCTAATTATATCGATGAGTGTCCCGACACACCACAAGGCGTAGTAGTCGATTCAGTAGGTTGTCCCGTTGATACTGACGGTGACGGCATACCCGACTATTTGGATAAGTGTCCGAACGTTCCGGGACCGGAAAGCAACTACGGCTGTCCCGAACTGAAAAAAGAGGTGCGCAGTCTCTTCAAAAAAGCAATGCAGGGTATACAGTTTGAAACGGATAAAGATGTTATCAAGAAATCTTCCTACCCGATTTTGGACAAAATCGTGGAAGTAATGAAGACCAATCCAACCTATATGCTCTCTATCGGTGGACATACCGACGATGTCGGCTCCGAAGAATACAACCAAGTATTGTCGGAAAAACGCGCCGGCTCGGTACGGCGTTACCTTATCGAACACGGCGTTGAAGAATCGCGCATTGCTTCAAAAGGTTACGGAAAAACAACACCTATTGCCGACAACACAACTGTTGAAGGTCGCGCACTTAACCGTCGCGTAGAGTTTGAAGTAATTTTTGAGAAAGTAACTTTTGAAAAAATCATTAATCCGGAATTGAAAAACATTCTGAAACCCGCACAAAAGTAAATCGATAAAACGATTAACTGATGATTAAAAGCCGACACCAAACGAGTGTCGGCTTTTAATTTAAATCCGTATCTTTGCACAAAACAAATATTCCTATGAACAAACTGAAATTTTGGATAAAAAACGCGCGCGACATTGCGTTGCCACAAAGCATTATTCCTTCACTTTTAGCTATCGCCATGGCTGCCACACAACCCGATTTTTCATGGTGGCTGTCACTCATTGCTCTGTTTGGAGTTAGTTGTGCACACCTCGGATTTAATCTTGCTGACGACTATTTCGATTATAAACACAACGATGTGGAAGCACGCAAAAAAGTAACCGCCGAAGGTTTTCGTACGCACATGGAAAAATGCCACTACATTGAGTCAGGCAAAGCCACACTGAAAGAGTTACTTATTGCTTTTTGTTGTTTTTTAGCTGTGGCCGGTATTGCAGGTGCCGTAGTGCTTTGGTTCCGTGGCTTGCCTATTGCCATTATTGCATTGGTTGGTCTTATTTTGGGTGTTTCCTATTCGGGCAAACCGCTTGAACTCGGCTATCACGGATTGGGCGAATTGGTCATCGGCATTATGTTTGGACCTCTGCTTATGATTGGTATGCAATATGCCACCTGCGGTTTGTTTAACAAAGAAATTGTATGGGTATCGATAGCTGTAGGCTTGTTGGTTACAAACATCGTCTATTCGCACGCCGTGCTTGACCTTAAAGCCGATGAACAAGCCGGCAAAATGACATTTGCGCGTTTACTCAAAACACGTTGGGCTATGCTTTTGTTTTCGGGAGTTTTTAATCTCTTACCGTTTGTCATGCTCATTGTCGGCGTAGTGTGCGGACAACTACATTGGGCATATCTGTTTGTGCTGCCGCTTGTGCCGATGGGCATTTACATTATCTACTCATTAGCGGCACATTTGGAAAATAAACCTATTCCGTTTGAGCCACGCTGGTGGATGGGACCGATGGGCAATTTTGAAAAATACCGCGCCGCCAATATGGATTGGTTTCTTATTCGCTGGCTTGTAGCACGCAATTTGGTAACTTTTTTCTGCCTGATTTTGACTGTGGTAAATATAATATTTACAGTTATATAACCAAGCAAAAAACTTTAATGATTACTTGTTAATAAATCCGTTACTAACAAGTAATCATTTAGCATTATAATTTAGAAAAACCGGCAAAAACCGGTTTTCCTAAAAATTCCACCACTGCGATTTATATCACCACATTAAAAAATAGT
>CAYYEN010000568.1:0-2672 GCA_964470795.1 uncultured Spirochaetaceae bacterium
GGCTGAATACTGAAAGAGGTTTGTCATTTATTGTCATCGAGATTGCTGCGGCAGGTTCGTTGTCGCTTAATGTCATTAAATAACGAAAAACATTCTGAAAGCTGGTTAAATAAAGAGCTTTCAGAATGTTTTTTGTTTAGTTGCTGTCTTTGAATTCGCGGGAGGGGCAGCGGCATTGAGTGAAGATAGTCAGATTACAGGTGACAGCCTGTAAAACCGTGATACGAGGGGCGGTTTGCATAACACGCCTGTTATGTAAAGGCATGGGGAACCCATTGCCCGAGGTCTGGCGAGTCGCCGACCGCAGTCAAGGTCAGGTAATGGGCCATTACCTGACCAGCACCGGTGCCGCACAGAGCGTGACGGACTGAGCCAGGGAAGGCGAAGGCCGGCGCGATATGTGCTCTTAGGTGCGGTTGCAAGGGAGCAGCCAGACCGAAGCCGCCCCGAGGTTTAACAACGATTATGCCGCGACACCGGGGCCGCCGGGCTCCCGGCGGGGGTGGGTCTTTTATTGTATTTCTATTTAGCAGCTAAATAAGAAAGCTATGCTTTCTTTTCCGGCTTCAGTCTTGCTGCCGGGTGGGTTTTTTCGTGCACTTCCCGAAGCTTTTTCAACGATACTTTGGTATAAACCTGGGTGGTGTTGATCGTGGCGTGACCGAGCATTTGCTGAATGTAGCGAATGTCTGCGCCACCTTCGAGCATCAGCGTTGCCATGCTGTGTCTGAACATGTGACATGAACCGCGTTTCTCTATGTTGGCGGCTGTTATATGCTTTCTGACCAGTGCACCCAGCCACACGCCGGTTAATGACACGCCTTCTCTGGTTATAAACAGCCAGCCGTCATCAGGTTCAGCGGCATAATATGGTCTGGATTCAAGAAGATACTTGTTTATCCAGGCAGCAGCTCTTTCGCCAAGCGGCACGATTCTGTCTTTCTTGCCTTTGCCGTCTCTGATATGCAGAGTCTGCCATTTAAGATCGGCATCGAGTATTTTAACTCTGGTAAGCTCTTTTCTTCTGACTCCGGTTGAATATAAAACTTCCAGTATGGCTCTGTCTCTTATTCCATCCGGCTTATCAACATCAGGAACCTTCATTATCTTTTCAACTTCATCTATGGTTAACAGGTTTCCGGGTAACCTTGATTCGGTTCTCGGCAGGTCGATATCTGCCGCTGGGTTGGCCGGTATATGGCCTTTTCTGGTTAACCAGCCATAAAAACCTCTTACTGAAACAAGTTTATGTTTTATGCTGTTAAAACTGAGCGGTAAGCCATCTTCTTTGCGGTAATGAAAGATAAACTTCTGATAACGCTCTATAACCGATCTGCTTACCAGTATGGGTTTATGAATATCTCTCTCTAAAAGCCAGAGTCCAAAGTGTTTTAGATAGCCTTTTGCATTTCTGATGGTTTCTTCCGAATAACCTCTAAACAACATCCAGCCGTAATAAGCTTCTGTAAGGCAGCCGAAGCCTTCAGGGTCGGTTGTGTCGAACGGTGGCTTTTTGGTTTTGCACTGACCACGGCGCGGCATCATACACCACCGATGGCTATGTCATTAAAAGTCTCTTCATTAGCCACTATCGAAGTATCATGACTATGATATGACGAATTTTGGTTGTCTGGTTCCAGATGTGCATTTTTAAGCGATTCTTCAGAATTTTGCCCTTTTACTGGCTTTAATTCTTCGTTAGCGATACCCCGACAAGGGGCCGACTTGTATAGGGCTTCGCCCCGACTTGGGGGCGACTTCTTTTCGAAAGACCCCGACTTCTCATCATTTACCCCCGACTTGTTGACGTCATACCTGCGGCAAAGTTTTTCGACTGATATAAGCCCATGCATAAACGGATTTCCGTCTTTGCCTTTGCCGTCATAAGCCAGTTCATACTCGAAAGTTTGACCGCGTGATCCGCGATGAGCCACCAGGTATTCAAGCTCTTCGAGCCTGTGCATGTGTATTTTCAGCTGAGTATTGCCGATTCCGGTATATTCGCGTATATCGCGGCGGCTGAAGCGGTAGTCTTCTATTTCGATTTTAAGACGCTCACAGGCTTTTAAAACCATTTCCTCGATGAGCAGCAACAACCGCCGCG
Source organism: uncultured Spirochaetaceae bacterium (assembly GCA_964470795.1). Taxonomy (GTDB): domain Bacteria; phylum Spirochaetota; class Spirochaetia; order Sphaerochaetales; family Sphaerochaetaceae; genus Bullifex. The sequence continues at coordinate 2,105 of CAYYEN010000568.1, forward strand.
ACTGCGGCGGCAGTTCATCGAGGCTGTGGCCGAGTATGTCATCAGCCAGTTTATTGGCTGTTTCTATATCTTTTAAGGTTGATTCTATATAAGAAAGCTGACTTTCAGGAGCTTTCCTGATTGGTCGCTGATACTGATGCAGCAGAGCTATGGTGTCTATCAGCGTTAAGTATTTTTCGTGGTCTCTGCGGGTTCTGGTGCGGTCATCCATGAAAGTTAGCTGCTCGGCATAAGGGTTTATAACTGGAATTGCTTTCAATAGCCTTTGTGCGTTGCGGTGCACACGCAGAACCTTGTCTTTTTCCTTCTTTAGAAGCTGGCCTTTTAATGTTCTTCTTTCTCTTTGCAGTCGATGAATAGCGCGGGTTTGTTCGCGGCTTTCGTTTACACCGAGAATCAGACAGCGGTTGTTTAACTCTTCGTCTATATCTATGCTGGTAGTGGTAATGAAGATCATCACCGGGCCTTCGACCCTGTATTCATGTGTTATAAGCCTTCCGCTGGTTGGATCTTTGCCGGTAGATGCTATGGTCAGTTCGCCTTCACTTTGTAAAAGCTTGATTGCATA
>CAYYEN010000569.1:0-2662 GCA_964470795.1 uncultured Spirochaetaceae bacterium
GAGACACCCTGTGCGTCTGGCCCGGCTGCCCCATGGGCCGGGGCTGGGACGAGACCGGGGACAAGGGTGTGTGCATCGTAACATTGGAGGAGGAAGCCAAGGTACAGGCCGTGAGTCTGGACACCGTCCGGTTCTTTGATTTGGAAGCGGACGCGGGCGCCGACCCGGTGGCCGCGCTGGAAAGCCTGCTTCCGCCTCAGGGAAGCCGGGATTTTTACCGCATCGCCCTCACCGGCAACGCGGATGTGGATATTAAGTCGATTTACAGGGAATTTCCGGATTTTCCCAATCTTTTTTTGCTTGACAAAACGGAACCGCCCATCGACCTGTGGGAGAACACGGACTCCGACACATTGGAAGGAATATACTTCCAGCTGCTCCGCCGCGCTATGGAGGAACAGCCGGAAAACGCCCGGCAAATTCTTTTGGCGGCGGAAATCTCCCGGAAACTGCTGGACGGAAGGGAGGTCACCCTATGAGAATCTACAAAATGACCGCCACCTTCGGCAAGCTGGAGCATGAGACGCTGACCTTAGAGCCGGGTCTGAACATCATCACCGCCCCCAACGAATGGGGCAAAAGCACCTGGTGCGCCTTCCTGATTGCCATGCTCTACGGGCTGGACACCAAGGCCAAGTCCACCAAAACCGCTCTCGCGGACAAGGAGCGTTACCAGCCCTGGTCGGGAAGCCCCATGTCGGGCCGCATTGACTTAAACTGGAACGGACGGGATATCACCATTGAGCGCACCACCCGGCGGCGGGTGCCGCTGGGCGAGTTCAAAGCCTACGAAACTGCGTCCGGCCTGCCGGTGGAGGAGCTGACGGCGGCAAACTGCGGCTCTGTCCTTCTCGGCGTGGAGCAGACCGTGTTCCGCCGGGCGGGGTTCATCCGCTTTTCCGACCTGCCGGTGACCCAGGATGAGGCCCTGCGCCGCCGTCTCAACGCCCTCGTCACCACCGGTGACGACAGCGGCGCCGCCGACCGGCTGGCGGCAAGCCTGAAGGATTTGAAAAACCGGTGCCGCTACAACCGCACGGGACTGCTCCCTCAGGCGGAGGCCCAGCGGGCCAGTCTGGAAGAAAAGCTGGCCGAGCTGGAAACCCTGAACACCCAGTGCCAGAAGCTGAAAATGCGCATTGACGAGGTCAAGGACTGGCTGCGGCAGCTGTACAACCACCAGCAGGCGATGGCCTACGCCAAAATGGAATCCGGCCTGTCCCAGATCGCCCTGGCAAGGGAAGCCGCGGAGGAAACCGAGCAGGCCCTCCGGGCGCTGGAGGAAACCTGTGCCGCCCTGCCCCCGCAGGCGGAGGTGGAAAGCAAGGTGCGGGAGCTGCGCGCATTCCGGGAACAGTGGAACGCCATCTGTGCTGAGGAGCGTCAGGCCCCCACGGAGCCCTATAAGCCGGAACTGCCCAACCCCTTCACCGGACTGACGGCAGAAGCGGCCCGGGCCATGGCCCGGGAGGATGCCCGGGAGCTGACAGAGCTTTCCCAGTCGAAAATGCCCCTGATCTTCATGATTATCGGTGTCATCGGTCTGCTGGCAGCCGGCGGACTGGCCCATCTGACCGCCTATGTTTTCGCCGCCATCGCCGGGGCCGTGGGTCTGCTGGCCCTTGTGTGGGGCGTTGTTGACCGGGTATCCACCCGAAAAAAGGCCCTGGCCATCGTGGAAAAGTACGGAACCGCGGACTGGAAGCAGTGGACGGCCCCGATTTCGGAGTACGAGCAGGACATGATTGCCTACACGGAAGCGCTGAAACACTATCAGGAGGTCGGCAGCGATCTGGAAGTTCGGTTGATGGTTCTGCAAAAAAAGCGTGACTCCCTGTGCGGCCTGCAGGAGCCGGAGGAGGTGCTGGACTTCTGGCTGGACGCCCAGCGCCGATGGGAGCAGTATGACCGGGCACAGGCCGACGCAATTACGGCAAAGCGGCATTTTGAAGCTCTGAACGCCATGGTAAAGCCTGTGGAAAAACCCACAGCCCCGGACAATCTGACCCAGAACGAGGCCCAAACCGCCCAGCTTCTCGCCGAGTGCGCCGCAGAGCAGCAGCGGCTTCAGAACCGCTTAGGCCAGTATCAGGGCCGGATGGAAATTATCGGCAGCGCCGAAGACCTGCGCCTGCAGCACAAGCGCCTGTCCGACCGGATTGCCCGTCTGGAGGACACCTACACCGCCCTGACCATCGCCCAGGAGACACTGGCGCAGGCCCGGTCTGAGCTTCAGCGGCGGTTCGCCCCCCGGATCACCCAGCGGGCGCAGGAGCTGCTCAGCGCCATGACAGCCGGACGCTACCGGAGCCTGACCATGGGGGAGGATTTCTCTCTCCGGGCAGCCGCCGGGGAGGAGGATGTGCTGTGCGATGCCATCTGGCGCAGCGACGGCACCATTGACCAGCTGTATCTGGCTCTCCGACTGGCGGTTGCCGAGGAACTGACCCCGGAGGCCCCGCTGGTGCTGGATGACGCGCTGGTGCGCTTTGACGACGAGCGCATGGCGGCGGCGCTGGATATTCTGCGAGAAATGGCAAAGGACAAGCAGGTCATCTGCTTTACCTGCCAGTCACGCGAATCAAATGGATAGCAAAAAGCGCCGGTTTTCCGGCGCTTTTTGCTGTTTTAAAATGCTTTGTCAACAATTTCCAGTGTATTC
>CAYYEN010000570.1:0-2656 GCA_964470795.1 uncultured Spirochaetaceae bacterium
TAGTCACAGTTTTAAAAAACATACAGGCTCAGCGCCTAAAAAATACCGTGAAGAACATACATCATAAATCAAGATCCATAGGGTTTACCATATTTATCATGACGCTTGTAATTGTGTCATTTGCGCTTATCCTCACAAGTGTTGTATTTTTAGGCGTTTTTTCAAAACTTCTTGATGATCTTATTGAAAGTCAGACAAGAGAGATTAATAAGCAGATTGTAATGAACTATGAGGGTTATATTAATAGTGTTATTGAAACAGCAAATTACATTCAAACTGCTACAATCATGTATGATGTCCGTGAGAATACTAAGCCGCTTGATGAGCTCTATACGGCAAATACAGAAATTAAAAAAGATGTTGTATCTATAATTCTTTTTGATATGCACGGACAAAGGATTGCAGGTTCTCTTCTGCAAAATGAAAAGAATAATGCTGTAATCCAGGAACCGTGGTTTACACAGGCATTATCAATTAAAGAAATTTATCATTTTAGTACAGAACAGGGATACAGTATTGCCCAAAATAAAAGTGAAAAAGTAATATCAATATCAAAATATGTAAGCTACATAGCAGGAAAGAGTACCGCAAACGGGGTTCTCTTAATAGAACTAAATAATGAAACATTGACTGATCTTGCAAAAAAAACAAATCTGGGGGAATCGGGGCATGTGTTAATCCTGAACGACCGCGGTAAACTGGTATATTCATCAGAAAACGGCGGCGCGCGTATGACAGCTCTTAGTACTCCAATAGCACGTGATATGTATTTAGGCAGCAGAAAGGCTGTACTTGATAATATAACAATGTATATTAGTGTAAATACTTTAATTCAAACCCGCTGGAGAATTGTTACGGTAAGCAACATAAATGAAATACGCAATGCTATGACCAGACTTAGCGGAATTCTCATACTGATATTTCTGGCAGTTGTCGCTGTTTCAGCCTTGGTTGCAGGTATTATTTCTTATAGAGTTTCTCATCCGATTAATCAATTAAAAACTGCGATGCTGAATATTGAACAAGGGGATTTTTCTCAACCCCTTACTGTTTCCGGTCAAATAGAAGTAGTAACTTTAGCACATTCTTTTAACAGTATGATTCTTAAAATACAGGATTTAATGTCCAATCTGATATCTCAACAGCGGGAAAAACGAAAGATGGAGCTTCAGATACTCCAGAATCAAATCAATCCGCATTTTTTATATAATACACTAGACTCAATTGTCTGGCTTGCAGAGCATAAAAGAAATAAAGATGTAATCACAACGGTCATATCTTTAGCTCATTTTTTTAGAATAAGTATTTCTAAGGGTGAAACTTTTATACCCATAGAAGATGAAATATTTCATGTTAAAAATTATTTAACTATTCAAAATATTCGATACGTGAATAAATTTACCTATGATATTCACATAGATGAAACATTACATAAAATCAAGGTAATGAAGCTGATCCTTCAGCCTTTAGTAGAAAATGCAATTTATCATGGAATTGGCGACGAAGAAGGCGAAATAAGTATTAAAGGCGTTTTAGAAAATAATACCATCATTTTCAGTATTACAAACAGCGGATACGGACTAACGAACGAAAAAATTAATCAGATGTATGAAACGATGAGAGGCGGAACCGAAAGGCCGAGTATTGGAATCCGCAATGTCTACCAGCGTTTAAAATTATATTACGGAGAAAAGGCCGACATGATAATTACCAGCATTCCCGATGAGAGTACGACAATAACTCTGTATATTCCATTTGATATAAGGGAGAGTGATGTATGAAAAGGATCACAGTTGTATTCTTAGTATTTATGCTCTTGCTGTTCTGTTCATGTAAGAAAGAGCCTAACAGAGTCGGATTATTTGTGTATAATGAAATAGATCCTTTTATGCAGAGTTTTGCAGGCCAAATTATGTCGCTGTCCAGCGGGAAGTTTCCGGTGCAGTTGTACTATGCAAAAAATTCTCAGGTTATTCAAAATGAACAGATTGAAAGCGAGCTGCAGAATAATCCCTCTTTGGTAATGATTAATCCTGTGGACAGGCTCGGCTCCTATTCAATTATTAAGACAATGAAGGAAAAGAACATACCGATAATTTTTTTTAACAGGGAACCTCTTGCTGAAGATTTAGCACTATGGGATAAAGTGTATTATGTTGGTGCAAAGGCAGCTCAATCCGGGCAGCTGCAGGCAGAACTTGTGATGAATCTTTTCGGCACTGATCCTGCAAAGTTTCACAATCTTGATAAAAATTCCGACGGAAAAATACAGCTCATAATATTAAAAGGAGAACAGGGGCATCAGGATGCCGAAACCAGAACAAGCGAAGTAATTCAAAGTTTTGAAAGAAGACAATTTCCTGTGGACATTCTTGCCATAGAGGTTGCAAACTGGAATTTTCATGAGGCATCAATAAAGATGGCAAAACTGCTTCAAAAGTATGAGGACTCCATAGAACTTATTATATCCAATAATGATGATATGGCTCTTGGTTCAATTCAGACAATGAGAGAATATGGGTTTTTACACGATACAAATAATGACGGTCATGTCGATTCGAATGATGAAATGTGGATTCCTATTGTAGGCATTGACGGTTTGGAGGAAGCTGATAAAGCAATAGCATCAGGCTATTTGTATGGTACTGTAAAAAAT
>CAYYEN010000571.1:0-2643 GCA_964470795.1 uncultured Spirochaetaceae bacterium
GGCAGGGGTACGGGTGTCTTTCACCAATGCGGCATCCTCTCTGGGAATCTTACCGAAGCGCGTGTCTTCGTCAAAGCCTTTCTAAACGAAAATTTAGCACACTTTTTTTAAAATGTCAATGTCTCCACCGGGAAAAAGCAGTGCCAAAATCACCAAAAAACAGGGCCGGGGCAGGCGCTGAGGTTACATAATCAACAAGCAACGAATTATGACGGAAAGAAACACAGCTCGACATTCTGTGTAAACATTTGTTACTTTTCGACACCAGATATCGTGTCCGTTCGACAGGGTGCGACCAAAACGCAGCGTTTAGTATACATAATTTAAGAACATTTTATTTGCGAAAATCGACGAATTTATGGAAAAATAACGATATACTTGACAAAATAGGATTATTTGCTATAATAGCACCATGCAGAACGCAACCGGAAACGAAATGTAATAATTCACGAAGCTGACGGTTACAAGCTGCTTGCGAACCACTTTGATGGGAGGTGCCCCCATGGCAAAGACCAGATCCAAGATCCTCAGAAGAAAAATCCTGCTGATGCGCCTGTATGTGCTGACGCTGACGCTGATTCTGGTGCTTGCCATGACGGCGCTGCTGTCCCAGACGGCCCTTGCCCGAACCTACGTCATTACCGACGGGGATCGGGTGATGACCTACACCACCTTCGCCACGGACCCGGAGGAGGTTCTGGGGCAGGCGGGAGTCACCCTCAGCAAAGACGATACCTTCACCACCGAAGCGGTGGAGGGCGCGGCATCCATCACTATCCGCCGCGCCCAGAATATTACGGTCCAATACCATGGGCAGACCACGGCGGCAACCACATTCGGCGAAACGGCAGGGGAGCTGCTGCATCGGCTGAATCTGGAGGTGTCCGGAGAGGACGTGGTCTCCCATGGTTTGGAAGAAGAAACCTACGACGGCATGGTTCTGCGCATTGACCGGGTGGAGACCCTGTGCCAGACCTATACCACAACCATCCCCCACGAGGTGACCCGGTGCAGCGATGCCAGCCTGCCTCTGGGCACCGAGGAGGTGCTCACCGAAGGGGCGGACGGGGAACTGCTGTGCACCGCCGAGGTCACCTACATAAACGGCGAGGAATCCTCCCGCCGGGTGCTGTCGGAAACGGTCACGAAAATGCCCACCACCGAGATTATCGGCGTAGGCGCGGGGCCGGTGGTCGAAAAAAGCGACGCCCCCATTATCAGCGACGGCTACATCACCCTGCCCACCGGCGAGGTGCTGACCTACACCCACAGCGACACTGTCCGGGCCACGGCCTACACCCACACCGATCAGGGCTGCGACACCGTGACCTCTACCGGCACCATCGTGCACTGGGGCACCGTGGCGGTGGATCCCCGGTACATCCCCTACGGCACCCGAATGTTCATTGTGGCCAGCGATGGCTCCTATGTCTACGGCATCGCCACCGCAGAGGACTGCGGCGGCGACATCAAGGGTGACCGGATGGATTTGTATATGCCCACCTATGAGCAGTGCATGGAGTTCGGCAGACGCCGCTGCACCCTCTATTTTCTGGGGTAAAAACCGTTTTCTATTTCAGCCCTCCCGGCTCGTTTGCCGGGAGAGCTTTTTTGTTCAAAATTGAACAAACCGGGTATTGACTTTCCAAATATCCGGTGGTATACTTCCAACGGTTCAAAATTGAACGAAGTGAGGAACGCAAATGGATCTTGGAAGCTTTTTTAATGCCATGGGCATCGCCAAAAAGGAATACTCCCGCAGTCTGGAGCCGGTGTGCAAACGCTTCGGTTTAACGCAGAACGAGCTGGCGGTGCTGCTGTTTCTCCACAACAACCCCACCCGGGACCGAGCGGCGGATATTGTCTCCTGCCGGGGTATCGCCAAGTCTCACGTTTCGCTGTCCGTGTCCAATCTGGAGCGCCGGGGCATTCTGACCCGCCGGTACGAGCCTGCCGACCGCCGGTCCTGCCATCTGGCCCTGACGCAGAAAGGCGAAGAAATCGCCGAAGCCGGCGCAGGGCGGCAGCGGCAGTTTTTTGAAGCCCTCTATACCGGTATTTCTCCGGCGGAGCGGGAACAGCTGCGGGCCATCAGCCGCAAAATTATGGACAATATTTTGCATTTTGACTGTGTATCTGCGAAATAATGTTGAATTGTCTACAGGAAGGTACATCGTATGGTTGAAGCAAAGAAAAAGGACATGGGTGCCGGCTCCATCAAAAAATGGATGCTGAATCTGGCAGTGCCCGCTGTGGTGGCGCAGGTCATCAACCTGCTGTACAACATCGTTGACCGCATCTACCTGGGCCACATCCCCGGCATCGGCGGACTGGCGCTCACCGGCGTGGGACTGTTCACCCCCATTTTAATGCTGATTACCGCCTTCGCCATGCTGGCAGGCGCCGGCGGCGCCCCCCGTGCCGCCATCGCCATGGGTGAAGGCAACCGGGAAAAGGCGGAGAAGATCATGGGCAACTGCTTCGCGGTGCTGATGATTCTGGCGGTGATTCTGACCGTCACCTTCTACCATTTCTGCCCCGATCTGATCCGGCTCTTCGGCGGCAGTGACGCGACCCTTCCCTACGCACTGGAATACGCCAACATCTACATCTGCGGCAGCGTGTTCGTGCTCATCGTCATGG
>CAYYEN010000572.1:0-2638 GCA_964470795.1 uncultured Spirochaetaceae bacterium
ATCGACTGTCCCCACAGCGACTCCACTTCTTGCCGCTCCGCATCCCGGCGATTGCGGTCGCGCCGTTCGAGCCCCTTGAAGTACTTCGCGATCGCTTCCTTGTGGTCGTCGAAGAATAGCTCCAACCGCTCCTCGGCGGCGTCGTAGGCCGCTTGGGCCTGCTCCTGCTGCGCTTCATCGAAGCCGTAGTGCCGGGTCACGCGGTGCTGGTACTTGCGCCAGTAATCGAGGGTCTTGTCCTTGTCCAGCCGCGTCCGCGAATCGATGTCCCAGACCAGCATGTGAAACAAGGGCGTCAGCGGGCCTTTGGCACCCTTCATGAAACCGGCCGACGTCCAGCCACCGGCGACCAGCTTGTCAGTCCCCTCGCGATAGAAGTGCCAACCGACCGCCAGCCGCAGCACCACGACCGCGACGACCGTGACGATTCCGATGCGATATGAAGTAGCCAGAGGTCGACCTCATAAATCAGCAGAATTCTCGAAGGCGGGTGCAGCAGGCCGGCATTGCCGCCGACCGGCGGGACACCTGCGTATTATTGTCAAAACGTCAGGATAATCAACGGGTGGTTTCGCCCCCGGGCTTGCCCCCATCGTTCCGAAATTCGGTTGGATTGATTGTATGTCTGTTCTGGAAAAGGAGTTAGTGGTCGTGATCGTTGGTTTACATGAGCGGACAGAATGGCGCCGGTGGCGAGAATGGTGGCGGCGTGTGGAAAGCCAAGGAAACTGCGGCCTATAGGCCCCTCTTTTTTTCTCGGAATATGTCTGTGTATGTAAATCTATAAGCGGTATGATGTGCTGTACATTTACATGGGAGGACATCCATGGAACTGACCACGACCGAATCCGAAATCGTGCAACAACTCCGGGAAGAACGCGTGGCCCAATGGACGACCCTCGCACAGCAGAGCGGTTGCTCCACCAAGACCGTCCAGCGGGCACTCGCCAAGGTCGGCTACTTCGGCAGCATCAATCACAACGCGACGTTTGTGACCGTTAAGGACACGCCGCGGTTTGATCAGCGCGGACTGTGGACGTATCAGACCGTCTGCTTCTCCGAACACGGCACTCTGCCCCAAACACTCCAGCGGCTCGTCGCCGGCTCGCCCGCCGGTGCCACCGTGGAGGAACTGGAACAACTGGTCGGCACCCGCGTGCATAATCACGTCAGCCGACTGCTCCGCGAAGGACAATTGGCACGGGCCTTTCAGGGACGAAAGGTCGTCTATCTGGCCGCCGATCCGCGGCGGCGGGAAGTGCAGCAGCAAGCCCGCCGACAGGCCGAAATCCTGCCGCCCCGCGCGGCCCTGGATACCGCCGTCCCGCCCGGGCTGGACGCCGTGACGGTGATCCATGTGTTGCGGCGGCTGTTGGAGACGCCCACGGCCAGCGTGGCCTCCGTGGCCCGCGGCTTGCAGGCCCGCCAGCTTTCGGTCCGGGCGGACCAGATTCGGCAGATCCTCGACTTCTACGGGCTAAAAAAAACGACACCCTGAACATCGCGGAACGCCTGGGCCAACTCCACCAGACCTGTCACGCGGAACTGCAGACGCTGCGCGTTCCCGCCGGGCTGGTCCATCGCTTCGACGCGGTGTCGGCCGACGGCCACGTTCAGAAAACAACGCACCGCCCAATCGTGACGCTCACGTTCGATCGCTTCCAAGCCGTCGAAGTGCATCGGACACCGGCGGCCGGCCCGCCGGCTTGCTCGGCCCTGGCGGGGTTGGTTCCCAAAGGCGGCACCTACGGCTACGACCTCATCGCCCATGTCGGTTGCGAAACGTTCCTCCGGGGCCGCCCGCTGCACAGCGTGGCCCACGACTTTCCCCACATCCCGTTCAGCAGTCTGTACGACGTGCAACACAAGTTCCTGTTTTACTTCGGCCATTTGCACCGGCAGTCGGCCCCGCAACTGGCGGAGTGGTTCCTGCGACGTGGCGGCAGCACCTGGCTGATCGATGCCACCCTCGAACCGGACACCCCGCTGTATTTCGGAATTTACGAGGGCCAAGACCATCTGCTGTTGGATGCCTACCGCATCCCCACCGAAAACGCCGCTGCCATTAGCCCGTGCCTGCAGCAAGCCGCCGCCCGCTTTGGCAAGCCACGGCGGACGCTGCACGATCTCAGTGAGGCCATGGCCCTGGCGTGCGCGGAGGCCCTCGAAGATGTGCCCCACACGGTCTGTCACTTCCATCTCGTGCGCGATATCGGCGAAGACCTGTACGCGACGCCCCAGGCGCGTTTACGGGACCGCTTGCGCCAACTGAAGCTGCAGGTGCGACTGAAAGAGCAGCGGAGTACCTTGACGGATTGGCTCCGGAAGCATCTCGAACACCCGCCGCTGTTGGCCGCCGTACTGGCCGGCCAGCGGGCCGAACTGTCGGCAGCAACCGCCGGCCGCGAAGTGGTGATTGCGTATCAGCAGTGGCTGCTGGACTATGCGCATGACGGCCACCGCCAAGGCTTTCCCTTCGATCCGTATCTGTTGTACTTTCATCGCCGGGTGCTCCGGGGATCGGCCGCGGTGGAACAGTTACTCCGCGACCCGCGGGTCCAGGGACGAGCCCCGCTGGTGCTGAAGAATTTTGCGCACCTCTTGCGGCAGTACCTTTCCGACCCCGCGGTGTGCGCGG
>CAYYEN010000573.1:0-2631 GCA_964470795.1 uncultured Spirochaetaceae bacterium
GCACTTGCGGCACAGGATACCGATGACCATATCGATTTCCTTATCCCGGCCAATCACGGGTTCCATACTTCCGGCCTTCGCGACCAGATCTTCACTGAATTGCTCCAGCAGTCTCAAATTGACCGCCTCCTTTTTTCCTTTGGTGAGCGTCTGCCGCTCCCACTGCAAATAGTCCACGGTATGTGTGAATAAGGCGTCCGGGCTGACGCCGCTGGCCCGAAGCAATTCCCCCGCGCCGCAGTTCTCCCGCCGGGCCATGGCAAGCACCAGATGCTGCGGCTGAATCTCCCGGCACTTGCACTGCCTTGCCTCCAGGGCCGCGTCCCGAAGCAGCGCCCGGGCTTCCTCCGTCAGGCCCTGAGGCAGGGGCAGATCCGGCGTGCCCGCCCCGTAAAGGAGCTGCGCCAGCGCCTCCGTCAGTTCCGGCTCCACCCCCAGCTGCCGCAGTACCAGTCCCATGCCCCCGGCTTCGGAGGTCAGGGCCAGCAGCAGATGGGCAGAGCCTACATAGCTGTGGCCCAGGTCTCTGGCCTTCCGGGCCGCCGTCTGAATCAGTGCTTCCGTCGATGCGTGGTAACGCATAGCATTCCCCCCGTCCCTTTCCTTTTTCGGAAAAGCATCGCCAGCACAGGGAAAAATTATTCCGAAAAAATTTGCAAAAAGGAATTGCTTTTTCAGAAATCCATGCTACAATGAGGATACGTTACTACATATGTAGAACAGAAATACTGAACGGAGGTAACTTTCATGGCTTACGTTATTACTGACGCTTGTGTCTCTTGCGGCTCCTGCGCTGAGCAGTGCCCCGTTGAGGCCATTTCCGAGGGCGACGGCAAGTACGTCATCGACGCTGATGTCTGCGTTTCCTGCGGCTCCTGCGCCGAGCAGTGCCCCAACGAAGCGATCGAGGAAGGCTAATTTTTCTTCATACGCTTGTAATTGGCCTGCGCAGCTTTTTGCGCAGGCCAATTTTCTTTGAATCTTATGGAATTTTTACCGAATGGTTATACCCTGAACGTTCCCGAAGGCGCGTTCCCCTTAAGCACTGACTCCATGGTGCTGATCCCTTTTGTCCGCCTGCCAAAAAGCGCCCGGGTTCTCGACCTTGGCTCCGGCTGCGGCACGCTGGGGATGCTTCTGTGCGCGCAGAATGAAAGCTGCACCGTCACCGGGCTGGAAATCGACGAAACGGCTCATCTTGCCGCCCTGGAAAACATTCGCCGCAACGCGCTTTCCCTCCGCATGGAAAGTATATGCGCAGACCTGCGGTCGGTATCTGAGAGGTTTTCTGCCGGCGCTTTTGACCTGTGCGTTTCCAACCCGCCCTATTTTTCCGGCGGCCCGGTCAGCAAAAATACGCCGCTTGCCCGGCGGGAGGATCTGTGTCCTGCCCGGGAGCTGATGCGTTCGGCTTCCTACGCGCTGAAATTCGGCGGCGACTTTTTTCTGGTGCACCGCCCGGAACGGCTGGCGGAGCTAATCGCCGCCGGGGCGGAATTTGCTCTGGAAGCCAAACGGCTTCGGTTGGTGCGGCACCGGCAGGACGGCCCCGTCAGTCTGATTCTGCTGCAATTCCGGAAGGGAGCGAAGCCGGGTCTAGAATGGGAAGAGCTTGTCCTTCGCAATCCCGACGGCTCACCTACCCCGGCATACCGGGAAATCTATCATCTTTAGGAGGCCATTATGTCCGCAATGCTGTATCTTGTCCCCACCCCCATCGGCAATCTGGGAGACATTTCCCTCCGCTGCCGGGAAACGCTGGAAAACGCGGATTTCATCGCCGCGGAGGACACCCGGGTCACGCTGAAATTTCTCAATCATCTGGGTATTAAGAAAAATCTAGTCAGCTACTATGAGCACAACAAAGCCGCTCAGGGGAGCCGGATCGTAGAGCGGATTCTCGCCGGAGAAACCTGTGCGCTGGTGTCCGACGCGGGCAGCCCCGCCATTTCCGACCCCGGCGAGGACTTAGTCAAACAGTGTGCCGCTGCGGGGATTCCCGTGTGCGCCATTCCCGGCCCCTGTGCCGCCATCACCGCCCTGAGCATTTCCGGGCAGGCCACCGGGCGGTTCTGCTTTGAGGGCTTCCTGTCCACCGCAAAAAAAAGCCGCCGGGAGCATCTGGATTCCCTGAAAAGAGAGCAGCGCACCATGATTTTTTACGAAGCGCCCCACAAGCTGCTGACCACCCTGACCGATCTGGCCGAGGTTTTCGGCGGCGACCGGCCCATCAGCCTGTGCCGGGAGCTGACCAAGCTGCATGAGGAAGTCGTCCGCACCACCCTTGCCGAAGCGGTGGCCCGCTACACCGAAACACCGCCCAAGGGGGAGTTCGTCCTGATTGTCGCCGGCGCTCCCGCCGAACAGCAGGAAGCCCCCTCCGAAACCGATGCCGCCGCCCGGGTCAGCCAGCTGATGGCGGAGGGCGTCAGCCGGAAGGACGCGGTGAAACAGGCCGCAAAGGAGCTGGGCCTGCCCAAAAATGTGGTTTATGACATCGCCCTGAAGGGCTCCGAATCAGAGGATAATTGAAATTCGACAAATTTTTGTTGATTTTGACACCCGACCTGCGGTATTCTTTCTTCGACAGTACACCCCCATAGCAATGCGACCAACTGTCAAGGGCCGCAC
>CAYYEN010000574.1:0-2625 GCA_964470795.1 uncultured Spirochaetaceae bacterium
ATTACTATCTTAATCACCCTCTCCTATCTGTTCATCGAATGCTTGTTGGATTAAGGCCATTACGTCATCTATTTGGTTTACTTTGCTAATGACTACTCTAATGTCTCCATTACCCCATCTCCCAATTTTACTAACTTCTTTACAAATCTTTTTTGGATCATCAACTTTATTAGGATCGATATTTATGTATAAAAACAATTTAGACTTCTGAGGTAAAATCTCAACAAAATTGGCTTGAGCCTTGAAGGCAATGTATTGCTTTTTATACTCTTCTTTTACAGATGCGTCTATGTTTAAGATTCGCTTTCTTAACAATTGATATAATTCCAAGATTTCGTCTTTAAGGTGTACATAGGTTTTAAGGGTGTATGTAATTTCCTTTTTTTCTTTACTTGGTATGTATTTATCTAAAATATCTTGGGATAGATTGGGGGCGTACCATACTTTAGCAGCTAATGTTGCTAATTCTTTTGCTCGCTGGGTAATGGTTGCTTCATTCCATACGTCTACTTTTTGCATAAATCGGTTTAAGTGAAGAGGGGAATCGTTAAATCCTCCTTCAATTGATTTCTTTATATCAAAGGAATGGTCGCTTAACTCTGAGTTGTATCCCGTAAGGGTAAGGTTGCCTATGGTGTGTAAATAGGTCTTTTGTACTTCTTGCCAGTTAGCTCCCAACATTTCTTGCCACTGGGGTGATAATTTGGGATTTTGAGGCATAATATGCTCTATGGTATAGTTTTCAGTATTTACTATTTCTTTCCGTTTATAGTTCTCAATATTATGCAGTAAATAATTTCGTAATCGGAAGTTGTAGACGTCTTTTAATACGATCTCTCTTTCAAACTCTGCATCATCCGGAAAACGTTTGTAATTTCCCATTAGTTGAAAAGCTACTTGTATGCTTTCTACATAAGAGGATGGATTTATGGATTTATAAAGAGTAGCAAATGTTTTGTTCAAGCTATTGGTAGGTATTCCACATATTGCTCTTCTAAAAACATAGTTTTCAACCAGTTTGACAACTTCTTTAAATTCTTCTGCTGTTATTACTTCTTGTGCATAGTCGTTGTATACAGGAAGCAAAAATGGATAAGAGGTATCTATTTTGAGTTTTAGGATATTGGAAAACAGACTACGCAATTCCGGATGGGTCTCTTTTCTTAATACCATATTTACATAAAACCCAGAGTACTTATATACATCTTCTACTATTTCAGTAATTGTACCCAATGATTTATTGTTCTGAACATAATTCTTAAAATCTTCGTAGACTTTACTTATGACAGGAATGGTTCCTGTTTTTACAGATAGATAATCCCTGATAAACCAATTGAAATAGGTTGTATACTCGTTCCCGTAACTTTGCTCCATAGGATACCAGTATTTTTCATACAGTTCTTTTTGTAGCTGTATGGGCTGCCCCATCAATACGTAATTACGAATTAAGTCTGCTTGAGATAAATCCAACCCGGTAGAGTTCATACTCTCAAAAATCAATTGTGGATTATCTTTATCTTTTTCTAATGCTACATCTACAATAAACAACCTCAGAATGCCATTGTACACATCCAATACATTCTCTTTCGTGATCTTACTTTTAAAATATTTGTAGTTATCAGTTAAAAGTGACGAATATTCTCCTGAGGGTTTAATTCCTTTTATGATATTGATAAGTGTCTCTTTATCTCTTTTTGTAAGAAGCAATTTATATCTTAAATCACTATCTTCCTCTGGATTAATTAAATAATAGTTTTGAAGCTTTGTAAAGGTTGTATCTATCTCAATGTCATTGTCTCTGATAAATTCGGCCAAAGCTGTAATTATAAGAGTTACAGTTGTTAGACGTTGCTGACCATCAATTAGTAAAAGTTTAGGCACATCGGATACGGTGTGTATGCTTTCTTGGAAATAGACTACTGAGCCTATAAAATGGCCTTGCATTGATTCGTGATTATTGATTCTCAATATGTCTTTGAATAGTTGTTCACACTGAGGTATATTCCAACTGTATGTTCGTTGGTAAATGGGGATAACAAATTGTTTGGGACCCTTTATTATGCTTAATAGGTTTGCGGAGGTAGCTTTCATCAGTCTTTATTTATACTAAATTAGTGAATAGTAGATGTTATATACGTTAACAATGTATTATTGCAAATGTATAAAATATTCTGAATACACCCTATTTATTATCATTTAATTCAGTAATTTATAAAAACCAATTCAGGGTGCTTTTCTGTACTTTTCGATGTTTCGTTCGGGGTTGAAGTATTCGTCCAAGTATTTTTGAAGGCATTTATCTTTATCAACACCCGGTGTGCCGAAACAACACATGTCTGCGCATTGCTCGAAAAGAACATTGCTCATGTAATCCTTAAATGCTTCTTCCTTATCCTCTGGTTTGCCATTGTAGCCTACGTCGAAATGCTGTTCATAGAAACCGAAGAAGCGGGCCTTATCGTTCGGGTAATCTTCCGAACCTTTGAAGTACTTGTAAATTGAGTAGTTGTTATCCATAATGTGGTTGATTTAAAGTTTCCTTTCTCTGTTAGTACATATCCTCCTGTATTTCCAGTATTGATTTTCGCTTGTTGATTATTGATTTATATTCTTCTTTCATTTGCT
>CAYYEN010000575.1:0-2624 GCA_964470795.1 uncultured Spirochaetaceae bacterium
GAAAAAGCTGTTAACCAAATTGAAGGCACTCTTAAAAACTTTTCAGAAGTTAAAAAAGTAGTAATCTTAAAGGATTCCTCTGCTATAAAACAATAAAAGCACCAAAGTGGCGCTTAAATTGTTTTACTTAATTATTTTTTAGCTTAACGAGAAAAGGGAACAATACTTAAACAATCCCCGCTATCTGCATCAAGAGTTAAAATTACGCCTTGTAGAACGCCAACGCCTTGCGCTACCACACTTTTCATCGGCAGTTGCGTTATTTGTCGTTGAATCGAAACGGAAGCGTCTGAGCCAATAACTTGTCTTTGAACCCCTGTAAGGCCTAAATCTGTAATATAACCGGTTTTAAGAGGTAGGATTGTTGCATCGCTAGTTTGCACATGTGTATGAGTTCCAACTACTGCACTTACCTTACCATCTAGATAAAAAGCTAAGGCTTCTTTTTCTGAAGTATCTTCTGCATGAAAATCGACCAAAATTAAAGGAGTTTGCTTTCTTATTTTCTCAACAGTACTCAACCCTACTTTAAACGGGCAATCAATTTGAGGCATAAAGTTTCTGCCTTGAAGGTTAATCACCCCAATTTGATATTTTCCCACATTACAAATTACATACCCATGGCCAGGGACCTCATGAGTGGGATAGTTAGCTGGTCTTAAAAGGGTTTCCTCAGAATCTAATAAAGGATAAATGGCATCTTTTTGCCAAATATGGTTTCCACTTGTAATAACAGAACATCCACATTCTTTCATTTTATAAAAGTCTTCTGGCGCAATACCGAAGCCAC
Source organism: uncultured Spirochaetaceae bacterium (assembly GCA_964470795.1). Lineage (GTDB taxonomy): Bacteria > Spirochaetota > Spirochaetia > Sphaerochaetales > Sphaerochaetaceae > Bullifex. Next base: position 791 of record CAYYEN010000575.1, read on the forward strand.
CAGCAGCATTTTCACCGTTGCAAACAACAAAATCTGCTTTTATTTCTTTTACAAAACTTGAGAGCCCTAAAAATAGGGCCCCCATTCCGGCAGTTCCGGATACATCACCTAGCATTAAAACAGTCAATTTATTCACTATCTTGCATACTCCACGACACGAGTTTCACGAATAATAGTTACTTTAATTTTTCCAGGATATCTGAGTTCAGCTTCAATACGAGAAGCAATACCTACAGCTACTTCTTTCGCTTGTTCATCAGTAACCTTTTCATTATTAACTAAAATACGTAATTCACGACCTGCTTGAATAGCAAAAGCACTCTCAACACCATCAAAACTTTTTGCAATAGTTTCAAGGTTCTCAAGTCTCTTTATATAGTTGTCCAAACTCTCTCGACGAGCACCCGGGCGGGCTGCAGAAATAGCATCTGCGATTTGAACAATAATTGCTTCCAAACTAGTTGGTTCGATATCGTTGTGGTGTGCCCAAACAGCATTAACAATCTTAGGATCTTCACCAAGACGTTTAATCAACTCACCACCAAGTTCTGCGTGGTTTGCTTCGCTCTCTGTTTCTGCACCTTTACCAATATCATGCAATAAACCTGCACGCTTAGCTAATTCTGCATCAGCACCAACTTCACTAGCGATCATGCCAGCTAAAATTGCTACTTCTTTAGAGTGGAGTAAAACATTTTGTCCATAACTTGTTCTGAAATAAAGTCTTCCCAAAGCTCGAATAATTTCAGGGCTCATTCCATGAATACCAAGGTCGAAAATAACTTTCTCTCCCTCATCCACGATAATTCGTCCTACTTCCTTACTTACTTTGTTTACCACTTCTTCGATTCTAGCTGGGTGTATGCGACCATCTTGAACAAGACGTTCAAGTGCTACACGTGCTATTTCTTTTCTTACCGGGTCAAAACAAGAGATTACAACCGCTTCTGGAGTATCATCAATAATGATATCAACACCAGTTAAAGTTTCTAAGGTTCGAATATTTCGACCTTCACGACCAATAATTCGGCCTTTCATCTCATCCCCAGGTAACGATACAGATGCTATAGTTACTTCACCACTTACTTCAGTGGCTAATCGTTGAATTGAAGTAATAATAATATCTCGGGCCACTTTATCTGCTTGAAGTTGGTATTCTTGCTCAATTTTATTGACATAAACTTTACCATCATAACGTGCCTTTTCTTGCATTTGTTCTATAATAGCTGTTTTTGCCTCATCTTGAGACATCTTTGCAATCTTCTCTAATTCAGATGTTAAAGTTGCTTCTTTTTCATCGAGCTGAACTTCGCGCTTGGAAATTCGCTCATCTCGTTCTCCTAATTGTCGTTTTACAGCATCAAGCTCTTGTTGCTTGCGTTCCAGATTTTCTTCTTTCTGCAATAATCGACGCTCAGATTTTTGCAGTTCAGATCTTCGTTCTCTAGCTTCCCGTTCCTGTTGTTGTTGTTCTTTTAACAACTTATCACGGGTTTCAAGTATAAGCTCCTTGCTAGTTGCCTCTGCTCGAGTGACTGCTTCTTTGTCTAGTCGCTCAGCTTTCTGCTCAACTGCAGTAAGTTTAAACTTTGCATATATCCAACGGCCAATAAAACCGAGGGCGATGCCAATAAAACAACATAGAAGGGAAATTAAAATTGTATTCATATAAACCCCCTATGATATTATCAGATAATAAATGTTGTATACGGGGGTTGTCAAGGATAGAGCGCAATATAAATTTTTTAAAGTCCTTTTAAGACAAAAAAAACCGCCACACTCCATGGTTCCGCAGTGAATTAACTATATAGTCAAGTTTAATTTGTTTTATCAA
>CAYYEN010000576.1:0-2616 GCA_964470795.1 uncultured Spirochaetaceae bacterium
AACTGCTCGCTATCGATATTCTCCTTGATACAATGTCCTAGTTTTACACAAGGAGTATTAAGCATTAGCCGTTTCGCATTTAGCGGAGCGGCTATATTTTTAACTCTAAGCGCTGCTTCTTTTAAATTCTTAACAATCTTCTTAGTTGAAACAATTAAGAAGACGTGCTCAGGCCCATAAGTAATGCAAGCAATTCTATTTCCAGTTCCATCAATGTTATAAATTTCTCCCTCTTCGGTTATTGCATTAGCAGAGGAGAAGTAGTATTCAGCTGAAAATGAGTCGAGAAATACTTTTCTCACATTAACGCCTTCTTGATAACGATCAAAGAACGCATACTCATTACTGCGTAGGAAATCTAAGACCTTTGTTTGTACTAACGATTGAGAGCCTCCAACTGCAACAGTTGCCCTCTCTCTCATAACAGAACTCAAATAAGGAAGAATTTCCTTTGCGGTTTCAAAATAGGTTACTTTGAAATTGTTCTTTTCTAAATTCTTGATAGTCTTATCAATTGAAATATTTCCCATATTTGCCCTTCTTTTGTAGTTTTATGACTATATTATATATTAGGAAAAAATTATTCGCAAATTAAATACCACAACCGATAAATTTTGTGGAATAATTACCTAAGGAGTTCTTATGGAGTTAAATTTTTATGGTGCGTCTCGTCAAGTTACTGGATCTTGCTTTTTACTTACAGTAGATAATCTTAACGTCTTAATCGATTGTGGACTTGCTCAAGGAACCGATGAGAGAACGATAGGTAACGGACTACCTTTTAAAGCAGAAAGTATCGATTATGTATTATTAACCCATGCTCACATTGACCACTCAGGTAAATTGCCACTTTTAGCAAAAGAAGGGTTTAAAGGCACTGTTTATGCAACCTCTGCTACTATGGAACTTGCTAGTATTATGCTCTTAGACTCAGCTCATATACAAGAAAGTGAAGCTGAGTGGAAGAGTCGAAAGAATAAAAGAAGTGGAAAAGATAAAGTAGATCCTATCTACGACACTCAAGATGCTAATGCTATTCTAGCTATGTTCCAGAGCCTTGAATATGATAAGATTTATACTTTGTCAGAAAACGTACATTTTCGTTTTATTGATGCTGGACACCTTTTAGGCTCTGCTAGCATTGAAGTTTGGGCTAAAGAAAACAATAAAACGGAAAAGATAGTATTTTCAGGAGATATTGGTAATTTTGATCAACCAATAATTAAAGACCCGGAATACCTAGAAAGTGCAGATTATGTTGTTATGGAGTCCACCTATGGGGACCGCCTTCATAGCGAGGCTAAGGTAACAATATTAGAGCGCGCTAAAATGCTAGCTGATATCATTAATAGAACCTTTAATCGTGGTGGGAATGTAGTAATTCCGTCCTTTGCTGTAGGGCGCACTCAAGAAATCCTTTATTTGATAAGAATCATCATGGAGAGAGGTTATGTTAATTACCAAATACCTGTTTTTGTAGATTCTCCTTTATCGGTAAAAGCCACAAATATCTTTTCAAAGGCTGTAAAAGGGGACTATTACGATGAGGAAGCACAAGCTTTAGTTGATAAAGGGATTAACCCCATTTCCTTTCCATCCCTAGTAACCATTACCGATGTTCAAGATAGTATTGCACTCAACTCTAGAAAAGAAAGTTCTGTAATAATATCTTCTTCCGGTATGTGTGATGCAGGACGTATCAAACACCACTTAAAGCATAACCTTTATAGGAAGGAATCTACTGTGGTGTTTGTTGGCTATCAAGCGGAAGGCACCCTTGGAAGAAACTTGGTGGATGGAACTGAGCATGTAACAATCTTTGGTGAACAAATAGATGTTAAGGCCGAGATTACCAGTCTTCCAGGACTTTCGGGGCATGCGGATCAAAAAGGGTTGATCAACTGGATTACCGCTTTTAAACAAAAACCTAAGATGGTCTTTGTAGTACATGGCGATAAAATGGTTGCGCCTTTTTTTGCTTCCATGCTTACTAAGCAATATCAATTGCAGGCCTTTGCTCCCTCCTTCTTAGATTCCTTTACTCTCCCACTTACCCAGAGTTTACCAAAACAAGAAGTCAGTTATGTGGTTAATGAAACTAAAGAGAAACTTGACTCTGCTTTTGGAACCCTTGAGGCAAGTAAGAGGGCGATGGAAGAGATTATTGAAAAGATGGTTAGGGAAAGTCAAAATATTGAAGATTACAATACAAAGCGCGCAAAACGGCTTGCAAACGCCATATTGCGGCTTTCTAGTGATATAGAAGACTTAAAGAATAAATGGAAAAATGATGTATAAAAATATTTTTTCTAATTATTCTATACCCTATAGTAAGTTATAAAAAGTTTAAAAAAAAGTTTAAATTATTTTTTAAAAACTACTTGTAACTAATTAGGAAAGGGCGTATATTCTCGTTCTGTCAGCTGAACAAAACAAAAACAATCGCTGAAAAGTGAAAAGTAGATGTTGACTAAAAAGTGGTTTATTTGATATATTAATCGAGTACACTTTTTACGAGCTGTACGATTTTTGAAAAGAAGAGCGAAGGGAAAGAGAGATAAAGAAGCTTGAAGCTTCTGTCAATTTTAAACGAACGGAAAATAATAATAAAAGCCG
>CAYYEN010000577.1:0-2615 GCA_964470795.1 uncultured Spirochaetaceae bacterium
AGATGCAAAGACATTACTACGCCATCGTTGCTGAAAGGTACGGCGTCCGGGTAATTATGCGTTCGGAGGGCGATGTGGCCGAGGTGGGCGATCTGGTTAGCGGCAGCAATAAGGCAGGCGTATATTCCGGATACAAGGTCATCACAGAGCCGCACTTTGTCCTGTGCGGGACCAGTGAGGACGATTTTCTTAACGCCATGTATGCGGGGGATATTCCCCAGGTTTCCAAGGTCACCCGGGATGTGTGGAAGCTGGAGCCGGAAAAGGAGGATGCTTCTTATGTGGACAACTGACCCGGTATGGGACGCTGAGTGCTACGCCGCAGAGCAGGACAGGAAGACCTACCTGCGCCCTGTTTGCGACTGCTGCGGGGAGCCGATCCAAGATGATTGTGCATTGCATTACAAAGGGATTTGGCTCTGTGGTGAGTGCGTCAGCAACAATGAGGAGTATATCGAGGAGGCGTTGGAATGAGTGAGAACGGAGGAAAAGGAATGCTTAAATCATTTAACGATCTTGTAAAAATTGATGTGCGGCCGTATTGCGATGTGCGGGACGCAAAGGATGAGGACGGGAAACTGATTAAAGTGCCCTATTTGAGTTGGGCAAAATGCGTGAAGCTTCTGCACGAAAACGGTGCGGAATCAGTTTGGTATGCTCCTGTAGAATGCCCGGAAACAAAGACATATCTTTGGCCGCAGGCAAAGGTAGTCACAAGCAAGGGGCGTGAAACAGAGTGTTGGTTTGTGCGTGTACTGATCCACATTGATGATCTTGAATACACATACGATACCCCGCTACTGAACGGTTCTCTTGTTGTATACAACGACACACTGAATCAGCTCCGCATAAACAACGCTTTGGCGAGAGCGTTTGTAAAAGGCGTCGCCGTGCGTACAGGTCTCGGGTTTGACCTATGGGCAGAGAGCGATATTGACGATGGCGATGACGATTTGAGCCGACATAGCATATGGGCGATCAAGGAGCGGCTGGAAAGGCTCATCACCATCAAGGAAAAGAACGGCCTTGACCACCGCGATTTGCTGGCCAGTGTTGGCATTAGCGACAAGCAGTTAAATAGCCTTATGGGATATTTTGCAACGATTGACAAACTGGAGAAGGCGGTTAGCAAGCTATGATACGCAACCACGACAGGAGCGGATGGTTTGGCGCGTCAGACACGGCAACGATCATGGGCTCGTGGGAAACAGAAACATTCCGCAGATGGTGGGCGGTAAAGCTTGGTATTCGGCAAGACCATTTTACCAACGCGGCTATGCAGGCTGGCACTGCATATGAGCACAAGATACTGGATGCCGCGAATGTTAAAACGAGAGATAGACAGATTAAAGTGCGCCGTTTGCGGCTGCGTGTGAATTATGACGGGGAAACCCGCGACATGATACACGAGGTCAAAACGCACAGCAAGCCCGTTTTTAAGGTTACCAAGGGATATTGGATGCAGTGCCAAGTGGAGATGTACGCCAGCGGTTGCGGAATCTTTAGAAAACGGAAAGCCTGTCAAATCATCGCATATCGGATGACAGAGGCAGAATACGATAATTTTTTCCTGCCGATCGACATGAACAGACTTTCCGCACACAAGGTCGAGTATGACAGCGAGTGGGTGGAATCGCAGTATCTCCCACGCCTGCGATATTTGGCGAAATGCTTAAAGCGCGGCAAGTGGCCACTGGCAGAGGAGGTAATATGCAGCAAGTAACCGTTACTGCGGCGCGGTGGCAGCAGGACAGCGATGGATCGTGGCTGTGTCTACGGGTACAGTCTCCCTCCTCCGCGATGACCATCTGTGACGAGATTAAGCCGGACAAGCAGTATGTGGCGCAGATCAAGCGCAAGGGCAGGAGCCTTGACGCAAACGCATATGCATGGGTTCTGCTGGACAAGCTGGCTGCGCACTACAACATCCCGAAGGAATCGGTGTACCGGGAGGAAATCAAAACCATCGGTGGTGTGAGCGATGTTGTGTGCGTGGTAGCAAAAGCGGCTGATGATTTCTGTAGGAGGTGGAAAGAAAAAGGTACAGGCTGGATGGCAGAGCAAAGCCCAAGCAAGATTGACGGGTGCGTGAATGTGACAGTCTGGTACGGTTCCAGCACCTACGACACAGAGCAGATGAGCCGACTTATTGACCAGATAGTTGCCGATTGTCGCGAGGCTAACATAGAAACTCTGACCCCGAATGAACTTGCGGCACTTAAATCTCGCTGGGGCGAAGCCCAGCCGCTGGGAGGTGATAAAGGTGACTGACAATAGACGGTGTTTTCTCTGTGGCAGAAATGGCGCAAGTGACCCGCTGGAGCGGCACCACATCTTTGGTGGGGCATACCGAAACAAAAGCGAGAAATACGGCCTTGTGGTGTATCTCTGCGGCGAGAAGTGCCACAGGAACGGCGGGAACGCCGTACACCGCAACGGGAATCAAATGCGTCTGCTTCGCAGATATGGCCAGTTAAAGGCCATGCAGGAGCAGGGCTGGACGGAGGATGACTTCCGCCGTGAATTTGGAAAAAGCTATTTGTAAGGAGGAAAAAAAGATGGAAAAAAGCAGGGAACTAACTGCGCAAATCGCAGAACTCAATGCGAAGCGTTCG
>CAYYEN010000578.1:0-2613 GCA_964470795.1 uncultured Spirochaetaceae bacterium
AATAAAATAATTATTTGATTAAAATCATAGAATTGAGTGTACTAAAAAAAAGAAAATTGACAGATTTTTTTGTTTTTCATAATTATTTTTCTTATACTTGTGAAAAGGCCTTAATTATATCTCTCTTTTTAAAACCCAAGACTTATTTATCAAGCCTTGAGTTTTTTAATATTTAATTTAATTAAGGAAAATCTGAAAACTATTTAATGCAGTCATGCAAATTTCTTAAAATAGCTTATTTTAAGAATCTAATTCTTAGAGAAAATTAGTATTTCAGAAGTTCCTTAAAGTTGAAAATCAATATTTTGATATTAGTAAAATAAAATTTTCTCAAAAATAAATTTTATTTTAAGGGTTTTTTGTATATTATGAAGCAAAATATTTTAATTAGTTAATTTTTTGTATTTATGGACAAATATAATTTTACAGAAGTTGAAAAGAAATGGCAAGATATATGGAAAAAAGAGAGTATTTATTCTACTTGTGAGGACTACTCTTGAGAAAAATTTTATATTTTGGATATGTTTCCTTATCCAAGTTGAGCATGACTTCATACTGGCCATGTAGAAGGTTATACTGCTACAGATATTGTTTCTAGATATTACAGAATGAATTGAAAAAAAGTTTTACATCCTATGTGATGGGATGCATTTTGACTTCCAGCAGAAAATTATGCCATTAAAACTAAGATTCACCCATCTGAAACCACAAATAATTCTATAAAAATTTTTAAAGAACAAATAGATATGATGTGATTATCATATGATTGGAATCATGAAATAAATACTTCAGATCCAGAATATTATAAATGGACTCAGTGGTTTTTTCTTTTACTTTACAAAGCCTGATTTGCTTATAAGGCAAAAGGTAAAGTAAATTGGTGTGATTCTTGTCAGACAGTTTTGGCTAATGAGCAAGCAGAGTGAGGTATTTGTGATAGGTGTAAAAATCAAGTAATACAAAAAGATTTAGAACAGTGGTATTTTAAAATAACTGATTTTATTGAAGATAAATTAAATACTAAAGGTTTAATAAATTGATTAGAAGATATAGCTTGGCCAAATTCCACAAAACAAGCTCAGATAAATTGGATAGGGAAAAGTGAATGAACTCAATTCCAGATGAGAATTATTGTTTGATGACAAAAATCAGAAAAATCTTTGGAGGCTTATACGACACGTGTGGATACAGTTTTTGGCATGACTTATGTTGTAATTGCTCCAGAACATTCATTTATCCAAGATTTAAAAGATAATATTACAAATTATGATGAAGTAGCAAAATATATAGCTGAAACAAAGAAAAAATCAGATCTAGATCGTATGGAAACAAAAGAAAAAACTTGAGTGGAATTAAAATGAATTAAAGTTGTGAATCCTTTTAATAATGAGGAATTACCTTTATTTGCTGCAGATTATGTACTTGCAAATTATGGTACATGAGTAGTAATGGCAGTACCAGCCCATGATGAAAGAGACTTTGAATTTGCAAAGAAAAATAATTTAAAAATAATTCAATCTATCGAATCTCAAAAAAGTTTTGTTGTTGTAATTAATAGATCTTTAAAGAAAGAGTTTTATGATGAAGTAGGAAAATTCGCTCAAGTTATAAAATGAACCTCTACCTGGGAATGATTAACTTTGATTTATACAGAGGAAATTGATAAAGTTTTTGATTTAGCAGAGTGATTTTTTGTTGACTGACCTTGGTATATTCATAGTGAATGATCAATTAAAAAGATATTATTTCATTCAAAAGATTTAGTCAATAAAAGATTTAATTGGGATATTGAGTTAGAATATAATGAAGCTTATAATTTTGGATTAGAAATTTGAATATCAAAAGAACAACTAGATTTTATAGGTGTTTATGCAGCTTTCACTGAAGATTGAATTGTTGTAAATTCCGGAGAATTTAATTGACTAAAATCTGAAGAAGCTAGAGAGAAAATGACAGATTGGTTAGAAAAAAAATGATTGTGAAGTAAAAAAATAAATTATCGTCTTCGTGATTGGCTAGTAAGTCGTCAAAGATATTGGTGAGCTCCAATTCCTATAATTTATTGTGATAAATGTTGAGAAGTGTCAGTTCCAGAAAAAGATTTGCCAGTTTTACTTCCAGATGATGTAGATTTTTTACCAACTTGAGAATCGCCTTTAGCTAAATCAGAAAAATTCCATAATGTTTTATGTCCAATTTGCTGACAAAAAGCAAGAAGAGAATCTGATACTATGGACACTTTTGTTTGTTCTAGTTGGTATTTTTTCAGATTTGTAGATCCAAAAAATGCTGATGAATTTGCATCAAAAGAACAACTAAAAAAATGGTCACCTGTTGATATTTATGTCGGGTGAGCAGAACATAGTGTATTACATTTACTTTATTCAAGATTTTTTACAAAGGTTTTGCATAATTTAGGGTATATTGATTTTGACGAACCATTTTTAAGTCTTCGTCATCCAGGTATAATTCTCGGAGAAGATGGTAGAAAAATGTCCAAGTCTTATGGTAATGTAATAAATCCAAATGATGTAGTAAAAGAATTTTGAGCAGATAGTTTAAGAATGTTTGAAATGTTTATGGCTCCTTTTCAGGATATGAAACCTTGGAATG
>CAYYEN010000579.1:0-2599 GCA_964470795.1 uncultured Spirochaetaceae bacterium
AATGGATAGTTCCAAGGACTCATAATCAGGGTGTTTCCGTAGGGCACGCTCTGGGTGAAGCTGTGGGAGGGGAACTGAGCCAGCGGGGTATGCACGGTTTTGGGCCGGGAAAAACGGCGGATATGGCGGCGCATATAGCTGATTTCCGACAGAACCATGCCAATTTCGCACATAAAGCTTTCGGTTTCACTCTTTCCCAGATCTTCCTTCAGGGCGGCGCAGATTTCCGGCTGACGGGCGCTCACGGCCCGGTACAGCCTGTCAAGGGCATCCAGCCGGAAGGGAACCGGCAGCGTTGCCCCGGTACGGAAGAAGTTCCGCTGGCACTGTAAAATGGCTTCAGCTTGCCTGCTTTCCATGGCGAACCTCCTTGCTTGACGCAACCTGACGGTAGAAGCCCTCCAGTTCCTCTTTCGTCATCAGACGGGGAACGGGGTACAGGGGATTGGCTTCCTTCTCCGCATGGGCTGCCATGACGGGAATGTCGGCTTCCTGAATACCATCCAGATGGGCGGGAATATTCAAGCGGGCGTTCAGGTTCCGGATGGCCTGGATGAACTTCGCGGCAGCCTGTTCGTCGGACTGCTCCGGTGTGCAGACACCGGCGGCAATGCCCAGCTCGTGAAGCTTTCTGTGAATGCAGGGGCCGTAGCTTTCCAGCACATAGGGCATAATCACCGCGTTGGCAAGGCCGTGGGGAATGTTGTACTGCCCGCCCAGAGAGTGGGCCACGGCGTGGATATAGCCTACATAGGAGCGGGTGAAGGCCACACCGGCTTCATAGGCGGCGGTGAGCATATTGGTCCGGGCACGCATATTCTGCCCATCCCGGTAGGCGGTTTCCACGTTCTCAAAGACCAGCCGTGTGGCCTCCAGCGCCTTCTGCCGGGTCAGCCGGGTTGTGGAGCGACCAATATAGGCCTCCACCGCGTGGGTCAGGGCGTCCATGCCGGTGGTGGCGGTGAGATGGGACGGCAGGGAACGGGTCAGGCTGGCGTCCAGCACGGCATAACGGGGAATCAGCACAAAATCGTTCATCACATACTTGTGCTTCTTTTCACTGTCAGTGATCACCGCTGCCAGCGTGGTTTCGCTGCCGGTTCCGGCAGTTGTGGGAATAGCAATGAGAGTGGGCAGCTTATGAAGGATTCGCAGGGTGCCTTTCAGCTTGCCCAAGGGTGTCCGGGGACGGGCAATCCGAGCGCCGACAGCTTTGGCGCAGTCCATGGAGGAGCCGCCGCCAATGGCTACCAGAGCTTGACAGTTGTCCCGGTGATAGAGCCACAGGGCGGCCTCCACGTTGGCAACCGTGGGATTGGGCCGGGTCTCTGCGTAGACGGTGTAGGCGATGCCGCACCCATCGAGGGCGTATTCCAGCTGCCCGGCGATGCCGCTGCGGACGATGCCCTCGTCGGTGACAATCAGCACCCGCTGAATGTTCTTTTTGGTAAACACGGTGTTCAGCTCACTACAGCTGCGGAAGATTTCTGGCTCCCGGTAGGGCAGCACCGGCAGCGCGGCCCGCAGTGCGGCCTGAAGCGTGCGGCAATAGAATGCTTTGATGGGATTCATTTCAGTCCCTCCTGAGAAATTCTGCGCAGATTTTTGGTAATGGTATCGAGAGATTCATAAAATATGGTACGGTTTTCTTCTGTCAGCCCCTCTCCGGCCTGTTCCACAGCGCGTTCCGCCCGGTGGGACAGCTCATTTGCTACGACCTGTCCTTCTGGGGTCAGACGCAGATTCCCCCGATAGCGGCTCCCGCCGCTGCCGTCCTTGGTGACCAGACCTCTGGCCTCCAGGATGGACAGCATTCGGGAGACATCCGCTTTGTCCCGGTCGCACAGCTCTGCCAGCTTGGGGGCGGTCAGCCCATCGGGATAGCGGTACAGCGTTAGCAAATAGGTGACATGGGAGGATTTCAGGGAATACTTCGCCAGTTCCTCCGCCGCGATTTTGTGCCAGCAGCGGGAGATTTCCGCAATGGCAAGGGAAAATTTTTCAAAACGATCAATCATTTGCAGATGCTCCTTTGATGTTGACAACTCAACGTCTCGCAGTATAGCACAAAGAAGTTGAATTGTCAACATTTCACGCACAAAATCCCCGCTCTGCGTGAGCAGAGCGGGGATGCGATTACGTTGTATTGGAATTAGCCCTTTTCTGCCATTTCCTTCAGCGCGTCCTTGCGGCTGAAGTTGGCGCGGCCCTTCTCGTCGAAGCCCATGAACTTGACCCAGGTCATATCGCCCAGATTCAGCACGTCCTCGACCTTTTCCACACGGCGGTTCTCCAGCTTGGAGATGTGCACCATGCCGTCATGGCCGGGGGCGATCTCCACGAAGGCGCCGATGGGCAGGATGCGGACCACCTTGCCGTAGTACAGCTTGCCCACCTCGGGAACGAAGCAGATGTCGTCCACCATCTTCTTGGCGGCGTTGGCAGCGGCGGCATCCACAGCGGAGATGAACACGGAGCCGTCGTCGTCGATGTCCACCTTGGCGCCGGTGTCGGCGCAGATCTTCTGGATGGTCTTGCCGCCGGAGCCGATGACCTCGCGGATCTTGTCCACGGGAATCTTCAGGGAGATCATCTTGGG
>CAYYEN010000580.1:0-2594 GCA_964470795.1 uncultured Spirochaetaceae bacterium
CGGAGCATCCACTGCATTCGGTATTGAGCGGAATGACGTACACGCTGGATATTTTGTCAGAAGAAAGTCAGCTTGTATCCTTAGCCACTCCCCCCAATGACCTGCAAGGAAGTGGTGCTGGGGTACTAGAGGGCGCATTAGCTATTTACAAGGACACTCCCATCGCGCGTCTACTGTTTGGTCATTTAGAGCACAGCCTCGAAACCATTTTGAAAAACCCTGGAGTGCAGGGAACGTGGTATCCTTCCGGTCCAGCCGAACTCATTGATCGTTTGTCGACACTGAAAGACGAGCAAGTGCTTCTAAAAGAAGAAAATCCGCTTGAATGGCCTATTTGGTTGGATAACTACGCGAGTTGGCTAAACAGTGAATTGGCGAAGACTTCTTTTAAAGACGTAGGTATTAAGCCTCCAGAAGGATGGAACCTTGCTGGATCACTAGCCGTGTTACGTATTTACCAACTGAGCAACACTGACAGAACAAAAGCCATTGCCATGGGGACATTAACCCCCCGTGGCGGTTTCGGTGGCTTGGCGATGACCGGCAACATCGGAAACATCACCATCAAAGATATTTACGCCAATACTACGGGTGGAAAACGAGCAGTCTCCACTCGTATGCCCTATCAATCGGAAATGTGGGTAGAACACAACGGCAAGAAAATGTCGGTCCCTGTAGGAATCATCAAAAAAACAGGAAATCTTCGCATTTCAATCGTTCATTCAGACGAATACGAATTAGCGAAACGCATCCAGGACGCGAGTGTATCCACATTTCAATTTGGAAAAAAGGGTCTCGCATTTGTTAAAAACATATACGTATCATGACACATCAAACTCATCTATTTCGTGCCTCAAAAGTACCTTCGGCAAAGCACCTGCATTGCTTATGGAATCACTTAACCGATAAAAAATTCAATGGCCTAAATCCATCATTTAAAATCGTACAAGACAACCGTTTGATCCGAGTAACGAGCAATATTCCATTGATGCCAAAAGACGTGGATTTGCAAGATCTTTCGTTTGATTTTGTGCGATCGGAAGAAACACCTCCACTCGTATTGAACGCGGGAGATTATGTACATGTCGTGGGGTCATTCAGTTACAGTGTTCATCAAACTCACCGTGGCGATCGTTGCCCTTTAGACCCATTGGGCCAATATCGTCCAGAATTAAAAGAGCATTTTCTAGCCTATCTAACCGAATGTACCGGCCTAGATTTTCGTGATACCTCATCCAACGCATTTAGTTTAAGTACCATCGGCGATAAAGCGCACGACAAAATCCACTTGAACGATATCATTGAAGTGGATACGACAGTTCGAGTGATTGATCAAAACACCGCCCAAGAACTCGCGTACAATGCAATTGCTCGCCGCAAGTCGTACGGTTTTGGGCATTTATCGGTCGATGTTATAAAACCATGACTCGACGTGAGTAAAAAGCCCTACGACTTTCTTGCAACAGACAAACAAGTCATGTTGTTTCGCGCAAAGTCAAAAATCCATATGCGCGATGGTTTTTTAGAAGCGCTAAATGGCGAACGTGGGACGGAAATCATAGCCCCCTCTTCGCATTTGGTTCTTCTGTTGGGCTACGGTACTTCCATTACTCAGGATGCTGCTATTTTCGCAGCCCAGCACGACATGCAAATAGCCTTTGTGCGCGGGGGCTGCAATATCCACTCGTTTTGGATGAGTGGCCGTTTTCAAGACCCACAATTCATCTTAAATCAGGCTGGGCTAATCAATACCAATAAGCTGACGATAGCCAAATGGTTACTGGAGTATCGATTACGTCGGCATGGCTACAGCCAAGACCTTATTGACGAGATGAACGCGACAAAGGACATTGTATTCCTCACCGCCTGGGAAGGCCGTTGGGCGAAGCAAGTGTACAAAGAATATGCCCTTCGTCGAAAACAATTATTCACACGAAATTTCGATTCCACGGATGAAGCAAACATCAAATTAAACATATTGAACAATGCGTTGTATTCCATTTGTACCGCACTCTGCCTTTCGTGCGGTGTTCATCCCAGTTTAGGTTTTATTCATGGCGCCACCCGTAGAGGCGGGCTTGCATTTGACCTGGCCGATATTATAAAAAACGACTCAACCTTACCCATTGCGTTCGATAAGAAGATTTCATCCGATAAGCAATGCATGTACAAGCTGGCAGAGGTCTTACGGTCCAACAATGAAGAACGCATCAAAACACTGGTGCGTCTAATTTTGATGATCGGCAGTGGTAGTCTTGAGCAACTAAAGGATTTCTGTGTTGGTAGTAGTCATCAACAACTCACGTAAAAAATCATTTCGAAAGTCGAAACGTATTGTGTCGAGTGTTCTTCCGGCTATTACGATTCGAGTTAACCTCGGAGATATACCTCAACGAGTCGTTCTCCAGTTGTTGAAAAATTTACGAGACTCTGCCAGTCGCGCTACTAGACTGTCTATTTTCATTCAAGACAAGGGAAGTTACCATGGATGGAAATGCGTTGAAGTAGGCAAACCATCCCCCGCTCTTGCTGATTTTAAATTTAGCGGTGGCACACTGGATGAGGTATTGAAGTTTCATAAACTTTTACCCCTA
>CAYYEN010000581.1:0-2590 GCA_964470795.1 uncultured Spirochaetaceae bacterium
ACAAGTCCGCGCTTAATATACTTCGGCCAACAAAAAGGAAGTTCTTATCAATTTTGTTTTATTTGTCTTTAGGTAATGAAATTTGCGTGCCAGAATGTTTCCGGGGATCTTTTGAGTTGATAATATCATGATATCATTGAATATGATCATTTTGTTGCCCATGGAAAAGAGGGACAGGGCACGAACTATCTCCTTTGCTTTTCATGAAATGTTCAACCGGATTGAACGAAATGATGAAAAAATGAAATGACATCATTTATTGAAGTGCAGTGATCAGATTTGAAGACGAAGGTTTCAATCTTAGATTCTCTGTAATCAGTCCGCATTGATTGGTCCGTGGCAATTCGAATCTGTCTCAGTCAATCATAGCGAGAAGATCTGCCCTGTCCAAAGTGATCTGTGCCAATACCCGACAGTCTGCTGTAATATTTCGAATCAGATTCAATAATGTTATTCTTTTGATGTCTTCACGTATTCTGGATAAAGCTTCTTTGCGCAGTCAGGGCAGATGCCATGGCTGAATTCTGCTTCTGAGCGTTCGCCGATGAAACTCTCGATCTGTTCCCAATATCCTTTGTCGTTACGGATTTTTTTGCAGGAGGCGCATATCGGAAGCAGGCCGCTTAATGTTTTGACTTCCGAAAGAGCTTGCTGCAACTCTTCAATCAGTTTTTCACGGGCCTGCTCCGCCTTCTTCCGTTCGGTAATGTCCCTGATAATGCCTCTGAAGCCTATGGGTTGTCCCTGTTCATCCCGCATCAGGGATATGGAGCTTTCGACGCTGATTTTACCGAGATTTTTACTTAAGATTTCCCAATCAAGCTCTTTGATCGATTCTCCGGTGCGGAACACCCAGTTGTATGCCTCCGATAACTTTCCGGCATTTATTTCGTCAACGTACTGGTGAAAGTGCATGCCCATCATTTCACTGTTGGAATAGCCGAGATTAGCGACGGCGGCGGCATTGAAAAACGTCAGATTTCCTTTCAGATCCACTTCATAGTAAGCCTCTTCCATGTTATCAAGAATGTTGCGGTAGCGCTCTTCCTGTTCACGGTGGCGGGCTTCGCTTTCCCGCAGCGCTTCTTCCATCTGTCTGCGTTCCGTGATCTCTCTTCCTTCGATTAAAATGGAAACAGGTTTTCCCTTTTGATTCCTGATCAGACTAAACTTAATTTCTCCCCATATTCTGCGGCCGTCATTGCAAAGCAGTTCCAGTTCCAGCGTGCGCTTGAGAAGATAATTCGAAGGGGCGGCAAGTGCCTTGGGCATTTCCGCGTCCATGAAATCCATTGCTTTTTTGAAAGATTCTTCAGGAAGAACTTTTTTCAGAGGTGAAAACTTGAGGTCGTCAAGACTATATCCCATGGTTTTTTCGACGGATGGACTGATATACATTACGTTGAAATTCAAATCCATCAGCCAAACCTGATCTTTCATGTGGTCGGCAAGCAGACGATACCTTTTTTCGCTTTCCCGAATGATTTTTTCAGTCTGTTTGCTCTGGGTGATGGTTCGTAGATTGATGACAAGAGCTTGTACGACCTTGCGGTGCATAAGATTGCCTGCGACAATTTCGAACAAGTGCCAATGACCATGGATGTCGCGAATGCGAATTTCATTTTTTTGAGGGGGAGCCTCGGCTTGCTCAAAAAGAGTGTTGAAAGCTTCTTTAATAAATGTCAATTCGTCTGGATGAATGTTATCGTAGATTTTGCTGCCGATTCTCTGGGACGCCTGAAAGCCCAGAATTTTTTCCACGGCGTCATTTTCATATATAATTACGCCTTCGTGGTTTACGACAAGAATGATGTCGGAAGACTGTTCGACCAGTTCGCGAAAGAGCTGATCATCCGTATGCAGTATATTTTGCAATCTTTTGTCTTTTTCCGAAGAGTCCGATAGGGTATTTTTTCCGTTTATTTCCATAATATTATTGAAGTACCATGATATTAAATCGTTTCCGGTTTGAACCTTTCGTATGGCTTGTCTGAATGAGTTTACATTTTCAATAGTGGAAAACATAGGTGGAATGAGTTGAGAAGTCAATGGATTTTCCTATTGTGAAAATGTATGGTAATTTGGCCCGGCCTGATATATGTCCAATGCGCTAAAATTAAAAGTTAGCGATGATCTTTATGAGAATACGAAAAATTATTTTTACAGTCCTTGTCTTGGCGGGATTGATTTTGTACGTGGGGATGGAAGCGGCTGTCTGTGCCGAGATGTATTATGATGTGGCCGGACGAATTGAAGAAAGAATCCGGGCAGCGGATCCGTCCAGCGGCAAAAGCTGTTTAAACGGAGGATTATGTGTATCTGCTCTGACAAGGAAATTTTACACGGAACGAAAATTTCAGCCAGCATGGAGCAATTCTGCAGGGCCTTTGCCTCAAGCCAGGGAGTTACTGGAGGCGATTCGGGAATCTTACCGTGAAGGCTTGAAACCCTCTGACTATTCCCTTTCCCGATTGGAATCGTCTTTCGCTTTCGTTGCCGCAAACGGACAGTCCGGAAAAATGCCCGACAGTGAAAGAAAAAGAAACTGTAAGAACGAGAAACACGCGCACCTGAAGGTGCGCACTACATG
>CAYYEN010000582.1:0-2578 GCA_964470795.1 uncultured Spirochaetaceae bacterium
AAATTCCGTCTCACTGCAACAACCGATAAAGGTTATGTTAGAGAAGTTACTAATGACTTTGTAATTGAACCTTATACTGTTCCTTCTAAGGTGACTAATGTAGTTGCAACTCAAGGAAACTATGAGAATAAGGTAGCCCTTTCTTGGTATACTCCTGAAAAAGATTCAAGCTTAACTAAGTATTCTAATAGATATATTATTTACCGCGCAACAGTAGTAGACGAAAAAATGGGTAAGTGGGAAGAGCTCTTTAATGACACTACTAATGCAACTTCTCAAATTGCTTGTGATAATAATACTTGTACCTATATCGATGAAACAGTTGCTCAAAAAACTAGCTATGTTTATAAAGTTATTAACTGCTATGTTGATGCTAAGTTGAATGTAACTATTCAAGATGAGACCGATTTTCTTCAATCTAATGAAGCTTGGGCTTTCTGGCCTCTTGAGAGTGGAAAGCTTGCAAACTTTGTAAAAAATGATGCTTTAGATAAGGGTACTATTATGTTTAGTTTCACTTACGCACCAGTTATTGCTGAAAATATTGAGTTTAAACTTAATGAGAGTGTTTGGAATCAAAGTACCAATGCAACAACTTCTTCTGAAGCTGTTATTGATCCTATAGGTGTTAACAATACTTATTCCTTCACTAAAGAGATTGTAAGTGAGAATGCTGAAATCTTAACAACCTATGAATATGTATTAAATATCTATTTAGCAGATACTCTTAAGTATTCAATTCCTTTAATCAAGGAGGATGGTTCAACTATCAGTCTTGGCTCTATCGTTGCAACTACCGAATATATTAAAGATGTTACCGCCTCTGATAGTCTTTATAAAGCGATTAAGCTTAGTTGGACAGAAACAGTAGGCTTAACTAACCCTGTTTATTCAATCTTTGAAAATGGTGTTGAACTTACACAACTTCCTAGCGTTGAAAGAGGCGCTCTTGATAAAGATGGTAATACTCCTTGTAGCATAGAACTAATAAGTGCTGATGATAGAAATTCTTATAGAATAAAAGTTACTGGTAAAAATTCAGAAAATATAGATATCAGCTATACAATCCCAAGCTTAATTTATGGTAATTTCTTAACTCCTGTATCAGGCTTTGAGGCTAGCCTTGGCACAAGCATTTCTAAGATTAACCTCTTATGGAATGCTAGCAAAGATGATAATGTGTTGTACCAGGTAGCGTATAGAGTAGTTGGCGAGACCGATTATCAAGAAATTGATATTGTAGATGTTAATGCTTCCTCGTATAGCTTTTTACCACCTGAAGCTGGTACAAACGAGGCTGGGAAGAATTATGAGTTTAAAATTCGAGCTTATAACAAAACACAAACTGCAAATATGGAGGAGAAGTTTACTCCTTGGTCTGACGTTAGTGTAGGTGCTCTTTTTGGACCTTACGGACAAGCGGTTAGCGCAACCGATGCAATCGATTCAAATATTGTTAAGATTTCTTGGAGTAAAGTACCTTGCGCTCTTTCCTATAATGTTTACCGAATAGAGCCAAAGGCTACAACTTTGATTAGTGAAAACAATAAAGGTATGAGTTTTGAAGATTCGACAATCTCACAGATTCCTTCAAGTGAAGATAATACTTATCCGCTTTCAGCTTCTTATAGTTATCTGGTAGTTGCGCTTCCTGATACTTCAATAGTTACTGAGGACCTTTCCTCTTACAAAGTTGGTTTCTCAGATACTGGTAGTTTGTTTGCACCACCTATTAATATTGTTGCCTCTAAAGCTGAGTTTACCGATAAGATAGTAGTTAGCTGGGATCCTGTTGCTAATGCGACTTCCTACTATGTTTACCTATATACTAAAGATGCGTCTTTCTCTCTTGTAGAATTAAGTTCTGCATCTGTAAATAAACCTTCCTATGAACTTGCTGAAAACTTATCTCAACCTATCTACTTTAACGTAAAGAGCGTTAGTTCGGAGTATGATATTATCAGTTGTGAACAAACAGTCTTTCCTATTATTAATGGCGAACAAGCTAATATGGGGTATGCGCTTAATAGTGTTAAAGAAATCACGTTTGACCAAACTGATGAGGCTAACTTAAGGTTTATTTTCCCTCTTGTTTATGGCGCAACTTCTTATATTCTTAACACCCCAGCTTTTGAAACAGCAATTGATGTAACCACGTTAGCTAAAGGACAATCGAGTATTATTAATGATGAAAATATAACCGGTAATATTGCTTTATCTCAAGAAGGAGATAGCTATACCATCACTATTGAACGACCTAAATATAATGTAGATACCTTAATATATAAACTCTTTGCTAAGAGAGGCGACTTATTACCCCTTCAGCCTCTTTATTACTTACTCAAAAGCCAACTGCGTTAGAGTTGGTTAATGTATTGAATAATTTCTTACAAACGGTTCTAAACGGTGCCAATCTTTCCTATGATGGAGATTGGTGGAATGGATCTGGATTCTCAGGTCCAACCGTAAGAAGTTACACCGGTTATAAAAATGCTGAAGTTAAAAGTATTGGTGGTAGCGCTTGGAGTTCCACACAAATTGCGGGTTCCTTTACTGCCACTAATGCGCCTCTTTCCTT
>CAYYEN010000583.1:0-2573 GCA_964470795.1 uncultured Spirochaetaceae bacterium
CCTAATTGCAAGATTGCAAAGAAAGTAATGGAGGATGCTGGCATTAATTACAAATTAGTCGATGCTGAAGAGAATCCTGAACTTTCAAGACAGTACGGTATTTACCAAGCACCAACTTTGGTATTGGTTAACAACGAAGATGTTACAACTCTTGCAGGGGTTTCTGAAATTCGTGGTTACGTAAAACGTTATCAAGGAACAAGTAAATAAACTATTTGTTTGACATGAATCCCTCTTATTGGACTAATAATTCAATAGGAGGGATTTGTTTATAAAAGAAAAAGAAGAAGTTTTCAGAAAATATAGCCAATCCTTTTGTGCTTTTTGTTTAGTAATATTGATATAAAAATCTGAAAATTATCAATAAAGATCTAGACGCTATTCTTGACAATAACACAGTCAGAAGATATCCCACAAGTTTAATTTAAATTTGGTACACTCTGTTGTGATGTAAGGAAATTCAAAATCTGGACACGGTAAAGTAAATGATGTGCATCTCAACTACCGTGCATTCTTAAGCCCTAAAAAGGAGTTCAAGAAAAGGCCTTAGTTTTATAAGGCTATTGATGAATATATAAAATTCTGAAATAAAATTAAACTGCTTTACTCGCTCGCATTTTAGATAACAAGCAGTATAAAATAATTTTAAGTTCGGTAACTTGTGTTCCCTTAAATCTGGGTTTGTTTTCTACAACTATAATTCAATTTAAGTTGCTATATTGACTAATACAATTCATATTGATATCATTTAGATATCAGGAGAATTATATGAAATACGAAAATGAGAAACAAATTGTTCCAGTATCGGGCTTTGTCGGTATTGCTTTATTTATAGTGCTTTTAGTCGTTGGTATTCTTGCAACCATTTATGGTGGCATTGGAATTGATGAATATGATGGAGCTCTTTATGTAGTTGCCATGATTTTGGGAATTCTTTTAGTATCCCTAAGTTGGATTTTTCTCTTAGGAATTAAGATGATAGGTCCAAATGAAGCTTTAGTGCTTTCCTTATTTGGAAAATATCATGGAACTATTTTAGAGCCAGGTTTTTATTATGTAAACCCTTTCTCTATTGCTATAGGACCTAATAGTAAAGATCAACAAGAGCAGAAACAAGCGTCCGTTGCAACAAGTCTTAATATCAATTTATCAAGTGCTTCTAGTATTAGTAAAAAGGTTAGTCTTAAGATTACTTCCTTAGATAATGGAGTACAAAAGGTTAATGATAGTTTAGGTAACCCTTTAGTATTATCAGCTGTGGTCTTTTGGAAGATTGTTAATCCTACAAAAGCTGTATTAAACATTGATAACTACAAAAAATATCTTTCTAGCCAAACAGATTCTGTTATTAGAAATATTGCTCGTTTACATCCTTATGATTTTTCTGAGAATGAAGATAGCAATATTTTAACCCTCCGCTCTTCAAGCATGGAAATTGCTGATGAGATGAAAGAAGAATTACAGGAAAAGGTAATTGAAGCTGGTATTGAAATTGTTGAAGTAAAACTAAATCAAATTGCTTATGCACCTGAAATTGCAGCAATCATGCTACAACGTCAACAAGCTTCTGCTGTCATTGCTGCAAGAAAGAAAATTGTTGAAGGCGCAGTAGGTATGGTTAGAATGGCGCTTAAAGATCTTGCTGAACAAGATGTTATTGAGTTTGACAATGATAAGAAAGCCCAGATGGTGAGTAATCTCCTTGTAGTCCTTTGCGGAAACAAAGATGCACAGCCAATTGTTAACAGTGGAAGTATTTATTAGTGGACGAGAAGCGTAAACAAATTCCTTTAAGAATTAGCTCTAAGCTTTATGATGATTTATTTGCTTGGTCTGAAGAAGAGTTCAGGTCCCTTAACGGACAAGTTGAATATATTCTAACTCAAGCGGTAAAAAAACACAGAAAGGAAGAGCCTAAGCTGAAGGACGAATGATAAGTAGTTAAGCAATTTAACCCCTTTAAACAAAAGTTTAGAGGGGTCAAATTGTTTATATTACTTCGATTTGTAAACCTTTTAAAACATCCATAGTCTTTTGGTTAAGTTCTGGATCAAAACTTGCAGTTGCTTTAGAGTCGACCACGATATGAGCATTAGGAAGGGCAGCTTTTGCAATTATTGCATTACTTATAACGCAGATATTGCTTACAAGTCCAACAATTGTAATTACTCCAAATTCCTTATCCTTTAAGTAGTTACCAAGCTCAAGTGAACCAAAGGTCGGTTTGTCAAAGACTGTTGCATCTTTAACATACTCATTAAGTTTTCCGTAAAGCTTCCAGCCCTCACTTCCTTTAATACAGTGAACTACAGGTAAATTCTTACCTTCTTCAGTTTCTAAGTAATTAGCCTCATGAGTATCGTAGGTAAAGATAACTTCATCTTTATTACTAATAGCTTTCTTTACATGCTCAATTATTACAGGTTCTAATTTCTCAGCTCCAGGAAACCCTAAAGCTCCATCTACAAAGTCTTTTTGATAATCTATTACAAGTAATGCGTTTTTCATGACTTAAATATAGCGCTATTTTTAAATAGTATCCATAAGGTAAATAAAAGGAGTACTACAAAACT
>CAYYEN010000584.1:0-2571 GCA_964470795.1 uncultured Spirochaetaceae bacterium
TACAGTAGTATACTTACAGTGTGAACTTCGAATGGGATGAGAAAAAGAACAAAACCAATAAAGAGAAGCACCATATCGGGTTTGAAGACGCGTTATACGTCTTCGCCGATCCATTCGCGATTACGCGTCGCGATGACTACGAAAGCGAGGATCGCCAGCAGATTCTTGGGCAGATAAACGGCGTGCTGATGGTGTTGGTCGTCTTTACGATCCGGAAAGGCGAAACCGATGAAACGATACGGATAATCTCTGCCCGAAAGGCAACGCAGGCGGAAAGGAGGCTCTATGAAGAAGGTAACTGGTTTTAAGCCCATGGACGAAGCGGCAAAGAAACGGATCGAAGTGCTCGCGAATCTTCCCGATTCCGAGGTCGATACCAGCGATATCCCTGAATGGACCAAGGATGACTTCGCCCGATCGATCCCCTTTCATAGCCTCTATAAGCCGCGAAAAGAGCAGATAACCGCCCGTATCGATGCCGACGTGATCGCCTGGCTCAAGAGCTTCGGAAAGGGGTACCAGACGCTGATGAACGAGCTATTGCGAAAAGAAATGATGGAATCGAAGGGTAAGACGGGCAAGAGCGTTTTATCGACTAAGGGTTAGTTTTCGGCCTCGACGGCCTTGAGGAACATATCGATATTCTTGAGTAGAACCTTCTGCTGAAGGTTTTTCCTACAGATTTGTTAGGTGGTGCCAGTCCTCATTTTCCTCCTTTTTTTCCCCAATAGCAAGCAAAAGATCGTTTCGTTGTATATATATAGGTATGGGAACTTACATTCCTCACCGGGCAGGAGTAATCCAGACTATAATCAGCCATTCGCTTACTCAGTACGAAGCCTATGCAAATCCACCAAAGACCATTCTTGATCGTCTGGAACAGTTTACTGGCTGTGCAGACTGGTCGAAAGGCGTGGCCAGAATTCGTTGCGAAGATTGTGGCCATTCCTACTTCCGGCCGTTTTCGTGCAAGGTATTCCACCTTTGCCCTTCCTGCGACCAAAAACGCACACTGCTCTACACTGAGTACTTGGTCGAGGATCTGCTCTTGGATTTGCCCCACCGACAATTTGTCTTTACCATCCCCAAGATACTCAGACCCTACTTCAAAAATGACAAGCGGTTGTTCGGCGAGGTGTCGAAGCTGATATTCTCCCTGCTATCAGAGTTTTTCTCCATGGCAGCAGGACGCGAACTGCTTTGTGCTTGTGTTGCCAGTTACCAGTCCTTTGGGGAGTTTGCCAGATTCCACCCCCATTGGCATGTTCTGGTTTTAGAAGGTGGATTTACCAAGCATGACCGCTTTGTTTATTTGCCCATCGGAGCAGACGATGGAATGCTCAAAGTCTGGCAAGCAGCAATATTGTCCTTGCTATTGCGAAAGGAACTGATCGGCCAAGATCGAGTAAACATGCTCAAAGACTGGAAGCATTCCGGTTTCAGTATCGAGAGCGATACTAGGTTATTCAGCAAGGCTGATCGCGAAGCCCTCGGGCAGTATGTTGTTCGTGGTGCAACCTGTGCAGAGAAAATCCACTATGATCCAACTTCTGACACTGTAATCTGGACAGCTGCACCCAAGGGCTTTTACAAAGGTAAGTCTGAATCCTTCAAGGGTTTTGAATTCATCGACCAGCTTGTAGCGCATTTACCGCCTCGGCGAGTACAACTGGTTCGTCGTTATGGGGTATACGCCGGAAAAGTCCGCAAGCAGTGGCAAAAACGCCCTGGTATTTACCGGCTGGCACCGGAAAGTTGGCAAAAAGAGCATCCAAACAAGGTCCCTACGGTGGATGACACATCGTCGGAGGCGACCGCAAGCACCGAGGCTCCTGATACCTGGTCAAAGTTACGCAAGCAAAGTTGGGCAAGATTGCTACAAAAAGTCTATGAGGTCAATCCGTTTATTTGCCCGAAATGCCAGGGGTCAATGTCGGTTGTGGCGATTATCGAGGATCCCAAGGAGCTTACCAAGATCATTGACTGGGCGAATCAGCAAGAACGGGAACAGCCAGTAATCGTTTGCGCCCGATCACCTCCTGAACTGGCACTGGCGTCAGTATAATACCCTAAAAACGGTTTTTATGCGGAACAGTATAATACCTCGAAATCGGTGCTTATAGGGCTTCGTGGGTGAGCTATACCTTGGAGTTTTGTCAGATTGGTGATAATCAGTGGTTGACAGCAGAAATAGACGCGAATTAAAATTCACGGGTTCGGCGTTGCCGAAAAACTCTGATTGGATGTGGTGTTCGGATTGGGAAAATAGTCGGAGATCGACGCATAAGCCGAATTTCGACGGAAACTGCAAAAATCCCGAAATGACAGTTCCTATCAGTCGCATAAGCCGAATTTCGACGGAAACTGCAAAAATCCCGAAATGACAGTTCCTATCAGTCGCATAAGCCGAATTTCGACGGAAACTGCAAAAATCCCGAAATGACAGTTCCTATCAGTCGCATAAGCCGAATTTCGACGGAAACTGCAAAAATCCCGAAATGACAGTTCCTATCAGTCGCATAAGCCGAATTTCGACGGAAACTGCAAAAATCCCGAAATGACAGTTCCTAT
>CAYYEN010000585.1:0-2570 GCA_964470795.1 uncultured Spirochaetaceae bacterium
TAACACATTTCCGGAGGTGCTCGCATACTGTCAGGCCATATGTGATTTTAATGAGACCACAGGTCCCACTGTCAAGATCATTGACCGTGAAAAGAAAACCGTCGTGTATGACGGACTTATAAATTACAATATCCTCTCAGATCTGAGAGGATATCACGAATGATTTAAAGCTCCCTTAACCGGGAGCTTCTTTTTTGTTGTTTTTTTGTTTTTGAACGACATCGTAATCTGCATAGATTATACTATTATAATATAGAAAGGAGTAATCATATGGAGAATGAAGTTGTTTTCAAAAAGATTGAAGATGTTCTTTCCTATTTAAATAAAGAACGTGAACTTCAGAAGCTTGCATCTGAGAACGGACTCGATGTCAAAAACACAATCCGTCTCACACAAGATTCAATCGACAAATATCTCGTATCAGTAATATCGCTGTTACTGGCTCAACAATCATCTGATCCACGTTATAAAACTCTGGTTCAGACTGGTGTCTCAAAAAGAACACTCAAAGCGGAGATCATCAACAATTACAAAAACCAAGCAATCCAACTCATCAATCAGTATAAGAATGATAACAAGGATGACAGAGTAACAATATAATCCAACTTGTATGTAAATTTACGGATTACCCCAATATGTGATGGGGCTCACATATGCAGGCATTCTGTAAAAATATATTCTGAAAGGAAATATAAGCTATGAGCAAATATACAGAACTGATGCTTGACGTTGCATGCGGTGATGCTTCTGAGTATGACGCATACATCGAACAGGCTATAGGTAAAATCAATGTTTCAAATGCTATCTTCGCTCTTGAGAGCAAGATTGCTGAGCTTCCTGAAGACGGCGACTTTATGTGCATCCAGGAAGCTGCAGATGCTGGACTTCCTGCAAACAAGGCTGATGCTACGGGTGTTTCTTGTGAGGCAGTACGTCAGCAGGTTGTTGCATTCTACGATCTCGTATTAAATACAGCAAAGAAGGTAAAGGAAGCATGTGACAAGGACATGAAGCTCCTTATTGCTTTCGGTAAGAAGAACGGTGTCACTGTTGGTGACAACTTCGAATCATTCATGGGACAGCTCGCAGAGAAGATCGGCGGTGCACAGTTCTCAGATAAGAAGTTCCTTAAGGGTAAGAGTGCAGTTAAGCTTGCACGTACATATGCAAGAGGTATGAGATACTTCATGAATGCATATGGTCTTGGTTATTCAGGAAATGATTCAAATCTTGCTGATGCAGGTTTCACCGGCAATCGTTCAGCAGATTCAATCCGTGCAATCGAGAACGCACTTGAAGATGGTGGTAAGTCAATGGCAGTTGAGAGAATCACATCAAAGGACTCTCACTACACAGATTCACCTAAGTCAAAAGATTTCGTTCAGTTCGGTTATGCACTGTACGTAATTCTCAATGTTTCTAAGATCACTGCAGAGACAATGGGTTCAAACAAGAAGGCTGCTACTGCAAACGTTGCAAAGGTATTTGATGCTGATACATCCAAGGCAAGAAAGATCACACGTTCTTGCGAGGGTATCAATGACGATATCAAGAAGTGGACTTCTAACCTTACAGCTGTAACTGGTTCCATCACTACCGCTTTCGGCGATTCAGTGTATGCAATCAACGAGGCTAAGTAATTAGGAAAGGAGATTGATATATATGAGACTCGAAAATTATATCATGGAACAGGATATCAATACTGCATCAGTTGCTGATATCTTCGTTGAACAGGCTCAGGCTGAGATGAATGTTATTGCATCCATCGTGGAGTCATATACAAAAGACGTGACCATGGAGCAGTTCATTCAGGAAGGCGCAATCAAAGATGCTACAGCTGTTGCTAAGGGCGGTAAGTACGAGAGCAAGATCAAGAGAGTTGTTGCTTTCATACCCAGATTCTTTGCACAGTTGTTCAAACTCATTGTTGCAAAATTGAAAAAGGTTAATAACCCTATCAATGCTATAAAGGGTAAGTTCTCTAAGGTGCCTGAAGATGTTAAGGAAAATGCCGTTATCCCGATAACTAAGGAAAACTTGGAATATGCCAGCAAGTGTATGAAAGAAATTGAAAAGATACTCAACCGTAACAAGTTTGAGGATCTTTTTTCAAATATCAATAAAGCTGATTGGGGAACTGCAAAAGGTAACGGTCAGCTTCTTAAGATGGCTGAAGATGCCGAAAAACTTGCTAAGACTCTTGACAATTATGATGTCGAAAAGCGTATTCAGTTGTCCCTCCAGATTTGGCAGAACAACAAGGACAAGCAGGAAAAGTCTAAGGCATCATATGGAAAAACTGTAATGAACGTCAAGGTTGATGATGGATCCCCTGCTAAGAGCTCAGTTTCAATGCCAGACCTTGTTATGAAAACACCCGAAACCAAGGATCTCGCAACAATTGCAGAGTTTGAAGAGTTTGCTAAAAACTATGTCGAAGATCGTGAAGCAATCGAAGAGAGTTTTAAAATGATAATGGACGCATTAAATGAGGCAAATAAAATCGGAATCGGCAGTCCGGAAAAACTCAAATCGGGTGTTGAGATATCAACACCCGCCGATGTAGACAG
>CAYYEN010000586.1:0-2569 GCA_964470795.1 uncultured Spirochaetaceae bacterium
TAAAGTTATATTCTTGGCGTAAACCTGTTTGAAACGGGTCTTTTGCCCAACTGTCTTTCCATTTTAATTCTTTGGCATTCGGATTGATGCGTCCCGTGGTCGGGTCTATCAGTTGATTGTCGGGAATGCCTTTATATATATTGTAGGATAAATTATTGATTAAGTCGTTCGTTGAATAAACACCGGCGCTCAAATAGCTGTAGCCCGATGCAAGGTAGCTGTTGCGTTGAGCTTCCCATTGCATTTCGTAGTAGTCCGCCGGATTGCTGATGATGTCGTAGGTAGGAACACCACGCATATTGCCACCGATGCGGCTTTCAAAATTCACTTCCACTTTGCCCGATGTTCCTTTCTTGGTAGTGATAAGAATAACACCGTTGGAACCGCGTGCACCGTACATAGAGTTGGCTGCGGCGTCTTTCAAAACGGTGAGGTCGGCAATATCTTGTGTAGGAATGGAGTTCAGTGAGCCTTCGTAGGGAATACCATCGACAACTATCAACGGTTTTTGCGACGCAGAAATGGAACCGATACCGCGGATGCGGATAGAAGCCGATTCACCCGGTTGTCCCGATGACGAACTGACTTGTACGCCCGCCATAGAACCTTCCAACGATTGTGAAACGTTGGAAACCTGCAACTTCTGGAGTTCTTCGCCTTTTACCGATTGCGCCGAGCCTGTAAAGGCTTTTTTGGTCGATTGACCGTAGGCGGTCATTATCACCTCGTCCAATTCGGCTGCGTTTACTTCCATTCTTACTATCATTCCGTTCTTTGCTTCCGCTTCTACGGTTTTCAAACCAACATAAGTGAATACAAGCAGATTGGCTTCTTGCGGAATAGAGATGGAGAATTTTCCATCCACATCAGTAATCGTACCGAGGGTGGATCCTTTTACTAAGATAGACGCGCCGATAACCGGTTCATCGTCTTCCATCGTCAATACGGTTCCTGAAATTTGTCTGTTTTGTCCGTAGGCTAAAGTCGCCGTCAGCAAACAAACTAATAACATCAACTTCTTCATAAAAATCGCTTTGGGTTTTAATTTATTATAATATTATGTATTAAGTGCGTATCTATGCCTTGTAAGGACAAGCGAATAGCTTACAAAGTTAAGGTGTTATGCGGAAAATACCAAAAAAAAATGTGTTTTTTTAATTTAGTACAATTTTTAGCTGCTTTTTTGTTTAAGTTTAAATTAAAGTTATGAGTTTGTTTTTCTTAATCGCTTGATATACAGATGAATATTTTATAAATTACGATTAATAATTTTTTAAAACATCACAGCAATTGAAATAAAAAAACCTGTTTTTAACGGTTTAAAAAATATAAAAAACGATAATTTAATTTAAAAACAAGAAGATAGCTTATTATTTTAACACTTATTTTGCGACAAAAGCAAACTTTTTGAAGCTTCAAATTGCTTCATCATTTTAATTTAACCAATGTACTTTTGAAAAAAATGCTGCGCTGAGTAATTTTTTGCTTTCAGATTGAAAGTTTATTTGGTGTCGTTGTCCGAAATAAAGTAGTAAAATTTTGAAACCTGTTTGGTAGTCGATTATTCGTTTGCTTAAAAATTTAAAGATGCAATAATTAAAAGTGCATTAAATCGGAGACAAGGCGAAGAGAGTAAAGTACGCAAAAAAAGAACGTCCCTCATTGGGGACGTTCTCCGAGACACCGAAAGATGTCTTTTAGTTTTATTTCACGAATTTGAAAGTTTCGCCATTAATGCGTACCAAGTAAGCACCTGCTTTAAGAGCGGTGTTATATACGTTGTTGGCTACTGTTTTTTCAATCAGTTTACCGGTTACCGTGAAGATTTCGATGGTAGCTTCGCCATCAAATTCGGCGGTCAAACCTTCGGCTGTGCTGAACAGGTTAGCTTTTACGGTTTTCACGTTTTCGATACCTGTTGTGGTGCTGGTAACTTTGTAAAGAGCCACACCTACTTGAGGACAATATTGGTGGAGATAGTAAGTGTTGTCATCAATTTTAGAAGCTGTCAGCCAGTTGGCGTAAGCGGTGTTTGTTGCTGAACCGTCACCAATCATCAATTCGGTAGCAATGTCTTTGCCGTCCGTCATGTTGCGCACTTTAAATTCGCTGTTGTAGTTTGTTGCGCCGGAGTTGTAGGCGTAAACCAATTTACCGCCAATGGTAAAAGCACAACCGCCAAGGGTCGATTTTTTAGCTCCGTCGGGAGTAGCTGCAAGAATTTCCGTGCCGTTCCACATATAAAAATCAGCGGAACGAGCCTGTCCGAACCATGTTGTAGCGGTACCTGTAACAATATGCGATGTAGTGTTGGCTGCACCGGGAAGTACTCCTCCCATTGTGCCTACGGTAACGTCTGCAGGTGTTGCTCCGCCGTTGCATATTTTCACATATTGAACTGAAGTTGTAAAATTGCATAAAAACCACACGTAACCGCCTTCGGCACTAAAAAAGTCACCAGAAGCCGAATTGTAGTCGCAACGTCCCGGAGTGGGCAAAGCAAAGGTAATGTCTGTTGCCGTAGTTGAACCTTTTTTGTAGATTTTGAGAGCGTTGGGCGTAGCCGAAG
>CAYYEN010000587.1:0-2567 GCA_964470795.1 uncultured Spirochaetaceae bacterium
AACCGCCGCAAGGCTTGCCGCCCAGGCACTGCTGTATGAAGTGGCTGCCACTCCCAAGCCGGGACTGGTGGATCGTGAAAACAGCGGCAGCCACCGGGATATGGATTTTTTCACCTTTCAGGCCAGCGTTGCTGCCCTGTACCCCTATTTTTACCAGTGCGTGAAAATCGGCAGGCAAACAGCCGACCCCAAAGAGACCTTCTGCCGTCTCCGGCTTCCGGGACAAATGGCGGAGGGAGAAATGCTCCACGCCACGGCTGGGGTAAACACCCACAAGGGGGCTATTTTCTCCATGGGCATCCTCTGCGGCGCCCTGGGACGGCTGGAGCGGCAGCAGTGGTCAGATCCAAAAGCGATTCTTTCCGAGTGCGCCGCTATGACGGCAGGGCTTGTTTCTCAGGATTATGGTAACCTGACCCCGGAGACGGCGAAAACCGCCGGACAGAAGTTATTCCTGCAATACGGCATCACCGGCGTCCGGGGGCAGGCGGAAGCGGGCTTCCCTGCCGCCTTAAAGGTGGGCCTTCCCAAGCTGGAAGCTGCCCTTGCCGCAGGAAAAACCATCAACGAGGCGGGCTGTGCCGCGCTGCTTGCCATGCTGGCGGACACCGTGGACACCAACATGCTTCACCGGGGCGGCTATGAACTGGCGAAGAAAACCGCCGAAGAAATCGGCGCTTTGCTGGAAAAAGAGCCGTTTCCCACGAAAGAGACCCTGGAGCATTTGGACAATGCCTTCATTCGGGACAACCTGTCTCCCGGCGGCACCGCCGATCTGCTGGCCCTGACCTACCTGCTGCATTTTCTGAAGGAGGAACCCCATGAGTGAGTACCCCATTTCCCAAATCTATCCCTCGGACAAAAGAAGCCTTGCCCAAATTGACGCGCTGCTGCAAAATGAGGGCATCACCCGGGACGCCCATTTGGACTACATCTGCGCCATGCGGGACGCAGATGACGAAATCATTGCCACGGGCAGCTGCTTTGGCCAGACCCTGCGGTGCTTCGCCGTCAGCTCCGAGCATCGGGGAGAGGGGCTGCTCAATGAGATTATCTCCCACCTGATGGAGGTGCAGCAGGCGAGAGGAAATCTCCACCTGTTCCTGTACACCAAGGTAAATTCTGCCAAGTTTTTTGGCAGTTTGGGCTTTTATGAGATTGCCCGGGTGGACGACACACTGGTGTTCATGGAGAACCGAAAAAGCGGCTTTCCAAACTATCTGAATCATCTGGAAAAAACAAAAAGAGCGGGTGTTTCCGCCGCGCTCGTCATGAATGCCAATCCCTTCACACTGGGCCATCAATATTTGGTGGAGACTGCCGCCAGAAATTGCGATATTCTCCACCTGTTCGTCCTCAGCGAGGACGCATCCTTGGTGCCCTTTGCCGTGCGGAAGAAACTGGTACAGGCAGGCGTTGCCCACATTCCAAATGTGGTGCTCCACGATTCCGGCCCCTACATCATCAGCAGCGCCACCTTCCCCAGCTATTTTCTGAAGGATGAAGCGGCAGTCATCGACGGCCACGCCCGGCTGGACTTGGCGGTGTTCACCAGAATCGCACAGGCTCTCAATGTAACCCACCGATTCGTAGGCGAGGAGCCAACCAGTCAGGTGACGGGTCTGTACAACAAAATCATGGCGGAGGAACTGCCAAAAGCGGGCATCCAGTGCCACATCATCCCCCGAAAGGAAGCAGGCGGAAAGGCCATTAGCGCTTCCACCGTCCGGGTTGCCCTGCAAAACGGGGACTGGGAGAGGCTAAAGTCGCTGGTGCCCCCCACCACGCTGGAGTTTTTCGCAAGCCCCGAGGCCGCCCCTGTGATCGAAGGTATCCGCAAAGCGGGCAATATAATACACTACTAAAGATCCCGGCGGCGCTGCCGCCGGGATTTTACATAGATTTTACAAAGGTTTTGCATAGATTCCATGGATTTTACAAAGCAACCGCCTTATGATTGTCACAGAATTCTGTAAGGAGATCATTCTATGACAGTCTATTTACTAAAGCTGATCTCCCTGCTGGGCGGACTGGCCCTGTTCCTGTTTGGCATGGACACCATGGGTTCGGCGCTGGAACGCACCGCAGGCGGTAAACTACAGACGATTCTCGCCAAAATGAGCTCCAGCGTGCCCCGGGGCTTCCTGCTGGGTCTCGCCGTCACCGCCGTGATCCAGTCCTCCTCGGCAACCACCGTCATGGTGGTGGGCTTCGTCAACTCCGGCATCATGACCTTAAAGCAGGCCGTGGGTGTCATCATGGGCAGCAACGTGGGCACCACCGTCACCGCCTGGATCCTCTCCTTAAGCGGTCTGGAAGGGGACAGCTTCCTTGTGCAGGTGCTCAAGCCCTCTACGCTGGCCCCCTTGCTCGGCACCATCGGCATGATTCTCTATATGTTCACAAAATCCGAAAAAAGTAAGAATATCGGCGCCATTCTGCTGGGCTTCATGGCGTTAATGACCGGCATGGAGCTGATGAGCGGCTCCATGAAGTTCCTCCGGGACGAGGCATGGTTTGCCCGGCTCATGGTGTCCTTCTCTAACCCCATCATCGGCATTCTTGTG
>CAYYEN010000588.1:0-2561 GCA_964470795.1 uncultured Spirochaetaceae bacterium
AAACGGTGGGGCGTAAAACGCAGTTTGATTAACGAACTACAACTCGAATTTTAACATTTTCTACCGAAACCAAAGAACACTATTCTACAAAAACAATAAAAATACCGCATGCAACAAAAAAGTGTTGATGATAATCATCATTCACTTTTAGAAGATTTTCATTCTTAAAAATGAATTAAATGCTCGAAATAAAGTAATATATCCTGTAGGGTTGATATCACTTAGGAAATTTGTAGCTAAATTATGAATAGTGGGAATCTCTTCAAGTGTTTATAAAGGGGTGTCTCAGGAGGACACGAATTTGATGAAGACTATTATAAAGATTTGCTTATGTATGTTGTTGTATAGTGAATTGTATGCAAAAGAAGACATAAGGGTTTTTCTTGCGAATTCTCTAAAAGCTTCGCAAGAAGGTAAAGAATACTGCGGTGAAACTTGTAAAATGTTACAAGCCGCTTCAATCATTCAAGATTCTATTGCCCCATTTTTTTATATGGATAGCTCGTTACCAGAAATGATAATTCAGTCAAAACTTGATATGCAGTCGCTTTATTATCAAAATGAAGCCTCAAGAACCGAATTGTTTATGATTTTTAGAGATTCCCTTTTTTCTGACTCATCTCTTACACTATTACCTTTAAAGAATGAAAAACAAGAAAAAAGATGGCGTATTCGAACTCAGTGGTCTCAAATGAAAGATGGTGAAATTTCAGATGGTTATGTTTTCATTTGTATTTCACCTTTTAAAGCATGGATTTGTGAAGAATAATGATTATCGTGAATTACCTGTGGATTTCAAACGAGAAGCTTTGTTAAATGAGAGTGGGGTGAATCCTCTCAATGGTGTGGAAGAAAAAGGAAAATAATCTTAAGGTTTTATATGAAAAAATTACTTATTATCCTATGTCTTTATAGTATTAAAGTAAGTGCTTGTGGTGATGGACCAATGGAACTAAATTATAATATGTTCTCAGATAATAAGGATGTGCAAAACGATTATCAATATATTGATGATTCCTTGTATTCAATATGGAAAAATAACTTGTTTGAAACGGAATTACTTGGTATGTGTGGTTGTGTTTCTGGTGGTTATGTTTTAGAATCAAACCATGTAATTAATGATAGTCTTTGGGCTATAAATTTTTGTGATGCTCCTGATTCTATTATAACATTAATTGCTCATAATGATTACAGTAGTGGTCTAAGACACGTAAACATTAATAAAAATACAAAGTTATATAAATCTATTATACGCTTAAAAAATTATGCTGAATCATTAAGAAAAAAAAAGAAATGTGAGGAATAGTATATGATTGAAGAAAAGCCCAAACGAGAAGCTTTGTTAAATGAGAACGGTGCGGATGGAAAGAGGCTTACAACAGAATCTTTGGTAACAAATGAACATTTGAAAGACATGGGTTATTAATGATAAAGAAAATCATTCAATTCTCTCTACTAATATTTTTATCTGTAAAGGCTTCTTGCTTTTTGGATGAAGATGTTTATAATTCAATTAAATGGAATGATTCATGTAGCTCTATTACTTTTTTGAATGATTCATTGTTGTTAACTGAAAAAGGGAAAAATTATGTCATACGTAATTATGAAAAAAATTCTTTTAAAAAAGTTAATGAAAAAGCTATGATTTGTTTTTCGAACGATGAACAATATGCGAAAATTCCTAAAATAATAGAAGATAAACGTGTTAAGGGAATGTTTCCTCTAATGAGTTTTACTCTTTATATTCTCAAGAAAGATTCTCTTGAAGAGTGTCGATTACAAAATGCGAGAGATATAAAAGAAGTTTTGGATGAAGTAAAAAAAATGAAAAATACACCTGTAGAAGATTTGGTGGATTAAAATGTTTGATAAATTAATAATGTTTGTTTTTTCATTAGGAATGACCACAAGAAGTATATTTAGTCTTGCTGATCGTTATTATCATGGATTATTTGTAGATTTTTATGGTATAGAAGCTATTATTTTTTCTTTTGGTTCTTTAATTATTGCATTGACGGCTTTAACTAATTCTATTCATCCATGGATAAAATGGCTAACTCCAAATTGTTGGCCATATATAATACTAGCCATTATATTATGGGAATTCGTTGTTCGTATAAGTTATTAAGATACCTCTTTATTGTTGCTCCGTTGCCTTGTCCGTTGTCATGATTGAAAAGCACCTTTTCGCAAGTATTGTTTTGAATGCCTTTTTTGTTTGGAAAAGCTGTTTTTTAATATTTGAAGACACAAAAGTAGCAACGTCTTTCCGCTAAAAACTTATATTGACTTTAATGAAAGATGATACAGAATATAAAGAATCTTATAAACAGAAGTAATTTAAATAAGGAGGAAAATAGATTCAACCTAACGATATCTGGGCTAGGTTTCGAGATCTGTGAAAGCACAAGAAAATTCTAGATTTTTCTAAAAGAAATATTCTTAATAAGGTATACGATAAAGTTGTTGATGTTGTAGATAAAATTAAAGATTTTGCAAAATTGGTAAAAGATGCGATTTAGTTTTTTATTAATAATAGTGTTTTGTTTTGTGTTTATTTG
>CAYYEN010000589.1:0-2556 GCA_964470795.1 uncultured Spirochaetaceae bacterium
TCTTCACGGTGAGAGCGCCTTCGCCTGCGGCGACCGCTTCGTTGTCCGAGCCAGCAAGGTCTTCGAACTTGTACGAGTCGAAAGCGAGAGCGTCCTTCGCGCGAACCTGTCCCACGTAGTAAGTGGTGGAGTTTTCGAGGAGCGGGGTGCCAGTCACGGTAGACTGAATGGACGAAACCCAGGCGTTAGGATTGCCGAAGCCTTTGCCCGTCTTGGTGATGCGGAGGCTCGGAATGTTGCCGTTCGCGTCTGCGATGACGACGTAGTCCTGGTCGGTTTCCACGCCGGAAGCATCGACGATCTTCACACCGGAAAGCACGTACGGAACGCCAGCTTCAGCACCACTAACGGATGTGACTTCGGCGCAACCGTTACCGGAAGAATCAGCGGAGAGTGTGATGGTGATGTTGGAAAGCGTACCCGTGGTGAGCATCGGCATAGCCGGAAGTCCGACCTGCGATGCGCCTGC
This sequence comes from uncultured Spirochaetaceae bacterium, assembly GCA_964470795.1. Taxonomy (GTDB): domain Bacteria; phylum Spirochaetota; class Spirochaetia; order Sphaerochaetales; family Sphaerochaetaceae; genus Bullifex. The sequence continues at coordinate 470 of CAYYEN010000589.1, forward strand.
GTATTCGCCGAGGTAGTTCTTCGTGTAGATTTCCTTCAGCGAGTTTTCCGGAATGAAGGAAGCAAGACCGGAAGCCGCGATCTTGCCGAGCACGGTCGGATGCTGGAAGGACACGATGTCGCCAGCGACCGCGAGTTCTTCAAGAGCCGTGGATGCGTCGGAAAGAGTCGCGAAGTTTGCGGAAGAAGAAACGACAGCCTGTACGGACTTGTAGACGTTGGCATCGACGATGCTCTTCTGGATGCCACGGGCGAGAGCGATAGCGCGCGGCTTCGCGATTTCGTCGATGAACTTGTCGATGTCGCCGAGGGTATTCCAGACGGTCAGTTCGCAAGAGTTGTTCTTGTTTTCGAGGGTGACGGTGGTTCGATTTCATCTACGGAATCCGGGTTGGCTACGATGCCGTCCACGACCTTGCCCGGGTCTGGAATGTAAATCTTGTAGGACTTGCCGAACTTCTTGCCTGCGAAGTCGGACTGCTTCAAGTAGGACTTGGACGCCTTCACGTAGTCCATCTTTTCGTTCACGAGAGACGCAATGATTTGGGTCTTTTCATTGTTGGAAAAAGCCATTTTAAGCCTCTTTTGCTTAAGGGTTAATGTTTATATGTCCGTCGGTGGGAACGGCTTTACACACCACAAAACGGCTTAAATGCGTGCCGATACGCGACGCGATTAGACTTGGCTCGCGATGCCCAAAAAAGAACAGCGGGAAGGTCAAAGGCTTTCCAGCTTTTCCTATTTACCCAAGTATACACATCTTTCGATTTTGCTTTAGCGATAGCGGAGTTCGCGCTTTTTCAAGTAGTCACGGAGCGATTCTCGGCTCTTGAAAATGTCCGTTCGTCCCGGATTTCCACCCGCGCCCGGAGTGCCGACGTTCGGAAGCTTCTGCACCTTCGGCTGTTCGAGGTTGAGCGTCTGCTGTGCAGGCGTCGCGAGTTCGCGAGCCATAGCGCGGAGTTCCAGCGCACGGTCGAGCGGGTCGCGCTTTCCGAAGATGCGCTTCGCGTTGTTCACGTTGTCGATGATTGCTTCGAGTACCTTCACTCCGTCTGGCGATCCGAGAAGGAACCTCGAACTTACCGGGTCTGCGTCGAGGATCGCGCCGAGTCCGTGTTCGTTCGCCTTGCGCACCTTGGCATAGAATGTCGTAAGCTTCTGTCCGTCGCCACCGAACGCCGTGGATGCGTAGTTCTGGAAAGCGTTGAGCGTTTCGGTCTGTTCGCGTTCGGCGTCCTCTCGCTTCTTCGCTTCCTCGTCGCTCGCCTTCTGCTTTTCCGCGAGTTCGCTCTTGTACTTCGCGATTGCCGCGTCGCTCTGTTGCTTCGCGAGGTATTGCACGTATTCGTCTGCTGTCGCGAAGTCCTTGATGGTCTTCGGCGCTTCCTTCGGGAGCTTGGATTCGAGGGCTTTCAGCTTCGCTTCCCATTGCTCGTCTCGCTTCTTCGCGTCCGCTTCGAACTTGGCACGGAGTTCGGCATCGTGCTTTTCGAGTCTGCGTCTGAAAGCGAAGTCGCGCTTCTCCTGCGGAGTCGCTGCGTTCACGTTCTTCGGCGGTTCAGAAGATTGAGAGCTGGACGGCTTCGGCTCGCTTGTTTCTTGCGTCTCTGAAGTCGGCGCGGAGTTTCCGGCGGTTGCGCTCGGTGGCGGATTCGCCTCCGCAGATGCCGAGGATTTCTCGGCACTTGGTGCTGTCTGTTCCGCCTTGATCTTGGCTATAAGTTCTTCGCTGTTCATTTGTTTCTCCTTCGTCTAGAGGTTGTAGCGCCGAGCGCATCTTCGAGCTTTCGGCGCGGTTGAAATTCTTGATCGTGTTCGTGGCCACGGTAAACAAAAAATTTAGGCATTGCGTCCCAGTCCGTTCGTCGCCAATCTTCGGGAGCGCCTTGCACATCTTGTACAGCATCTCGCCGTTGAGGTCGTCTGAATTAAGCCGTTCGAAGTACGCTCCCCAGATGGGCGACCGCCTGTAAAGCTTCGCCCGTGCCGCCTTCGCGATGCTCTTGAGAGCGAGCGACAGCACCTCCTCGCTCGTCGGGAGCCGTGCGCCTTGGTTGTGGGGCGTAATCGCTAGCCGTACCGCTT
>CAYYEN010000590.1:0-2554 GCA_964470795.1 uncultured Spirochaetaceae bacterium
GTATAAAGGAGAATACATAGTAGTGGTAGTAAAGATAAACCAAGAATACTATGAACAATAAAAGGAACGTGATAGAAACTATATTCCATACATCAAATTTTCTGTGTTGAATTTTCATTGTCTACTCCCTTATTGTATTTCGTTGTCATTAACAACACCTTTTAAAATATTTACACTTCCATCTTTTGTAAAAATGTTAATTTTTTGCTCATTAATTTTTAAATAAACCTTATCGCCTTTTTTATAGTTCTCACCAATTACTGATTCTTGAATTGAAACCACTTCATTTCCATCTTCGAAATGCATAAAATAGTGAGTGTTTAATCCAAGAAAAACACAATCGTCAATAAAAGCATAAAGCATAGTTTCTTCATCACTCATCAACAATTCCTCTGGACGAATCGAAACCAGAACATCTTGGTCTATTTGATACTTTTCTAGGATATTTTTCATCTCAACTTCAAAATTCACTAATTTTAAATAACATTTACCATCTTTCTTAACAATCTTTCCTTCAACAGTATTAGATCTACCAATAAAGGAAGCTACAAAACTATTAGCAGGACGTTGATAAATATTTTTAGGAGTTCCAATGTGCTGAATTACACCATTCTTCATTACTGCAATTCTATCAGATACTGCCATTGCTTCTTCTTGATCATGAGTAACATAAATAGTTGTTATTCCAATATGATTCTGAATCTCTTTAATTACGGTACGCATTTCAATTCTAAGCTTTGCATCTAAGTTAGAAAGTGGTTCATCCATTAATAACACATGAGGCTCAATACACAAGGCACGAGCAAGAGCAATACGTTGTTGTTGTCCACCAGAAAGACGCTCAGGCATTCTATCTGCCAATTTATCAATTTGCATTAATTTAAGAAATTTATCAGCTTTTTCTTTGATCTCTTCTTTGCCAAGTTTTCTATTTTTCAAACCAAATTCGACATTCTTTCTGACACTTAAGTGGGGGAAAATAGCATAGTTCTGGAATACCATACCAATATTTCGCTTAGCCGGATCTAAATCGTTAATTCTATCTTCATTGAAATAGAAATCACCGCCTTCTATTGAATTAAAACCTGCTATCATTCGCAAAAGAGTAGTCTTACCACAACCTGAAGGACCTAAAAGTGTAAAAAACTCACCCTCTTTAACATCTAGATTCAAGTCTTTTATAATTGTTTGATCTCCATACTTTTTAACAGCATTTCTGATTTTTATCCCTACACTCATTTTCCTCTCCTTATGTAATTAAAAATCTACAAAACCTAGAAGCCTTCATAAGTTTTCATTTTTAAGAGAGAACATTTCTCCCCTTTTAAGCAGAATATGATACGTTACTTGATAAGTCAAGAAAAACTAACAATTATTAACTCTAACTAACAGGTCATTTGCAACTAAATCAAAGGTTTTTCAATACACTATAATTATAATTATTTACATTACAATTATTTAACTAATTTAATTTATATTAATCAATGTTATATTATGTTATATTTTGTTAGTTTAATGTTGACTTAGAGAAATTACGGCTATATAGTGAAGTAAAATTAGAGAGGATTAACGATGATAAACAGCAAACTTATTATTGGAGATGACGTAACTAAAAATTTGAAATATTATTTCAATTCCACCTTTGAAAACAAAATACCTTACATAATTGCTGATACCAATACCTACCCTCTTTTAGAGCAGGATTTAAAGTTAAACTTTCCCGATTCACAGGTGCATATTTTTGGTGGAGAGACACTATATGCTGATGATAAAAATGTTAATATTTTAGTTTCACTTTTAAACAGCAATCTAGACTATAGATTTCTTGCCGTTGGGTCTGGCACAATAAATGACTTATGTAAAAGAGCTTCTTTTTTATGCAATAACAGGCAATATATTTGTGTAGCTACAGCACCTTCTGTTGACGGCTATACCAGCAATGGTGCAGCTCTTACAATTCAAGGTCTCAAGATTACTGAAAAGGCACCAGCTCCTTGCTTAGTAGTTGCAAATACAAACATACTATGTGATGCTCCATCAAAAATGATAGCAGCAGGGTATGGCGATTTGCTTGCAAAAATACCTGCAGGAGCAGATTGGATTTTAGCCGCTTCTTTAAATATTGAGCCAATCGATAATGCTGTTTGGGATATAGTTCAAAAACCTTTAAGAAATCAATTGAGTAATCCTGAAAAACTAGCAGTTAGGAATAAAGAATCAATACAAAAACTCTTTTCTGGGTTAATAAATACAGGCTTTGCAATGCAGGAATATTTTGATTCACGTCCAGCTAGTGGTGCAGAACATTTACTATCCCATGTTTGGGAAATGAATGGATGTTGCGAAATTAACAACAAACCTGTATCTCATGGTTTTAAAGTTTCAATTGGGACTCTAATTACTACTGCTATTTTTGAAGAACTTTTAAAACTCAATAAGGAAGATTTAAGATCCTTTGTACAAAAGGCTACAATAGAAACTTGGGAACAAAGAGTAAAAACTATTAAAACAGTAGTTGAGAATGATTCAGTAAAGGATAGACAAATTGAAATCT
>CAYYEN010000591.1:0-2553 GCA_964470795.1 uncultured Spirochaetaceae bacterium
GAGCCATCGAACTGAATAAGCCGCGTTGGCTCCTTGTCCACGACCATGTGGTTTTTGCCAGGCAGCTCCTGAATCATATCGGCCATAAAGGGGAGACGGGCCGGGGTAGACTCATTCTGGAGAAGAACCGGATCATGGATGATCTCCGCGTCATCGATATGTATGAAGAGGCCATTCTTTCCGGGAAACCTCTGCAGGACCGGCAGGGCAACTGGGTTCAGATGTACAGGTCAGACGATGATGCAGCCCTCTTTGCGACCGCACAGTTTTCCCGCTACCAGGAAGTTGAGGCGTTTGTGAAAGAAAACTTCGGGGATAGTGCCAATGTTTCCAGGGCCATTCAGGACAGGGGGCGTTGATCATGAAGGTGGATACAGTTAGAGAACTCCTGTCGCTCGGGGAGGGACAGAGCGTTGAGTTCAAATCTGATTGCCGGGAGATAGGAGTCATCGGTCCGACGGTCTGCGGCTTTCTGAACACTTCCGGCGGCTATATTGTCTGCGGTGTGGATGAGAAAGGTGGACTCACCGGTATCGATAGAGCCGGGGCTGCAACGAAGTCTTTCTCCCGGAGCGCTGGTCTCGGTTCAGGTACACGAGGTTTGGGGGAAGGCACTGCTCGTCGTTGAGGTGCCGGCCGGTAAAGATCTGCCGTACGCATTTGAGAATGTCATCTATATTCGGACCGGGGAGGCCAACATCCGGACAGGGCAGACCACCCAGAAAGCGGATGTCGAAACTATCCGTGATATGGTGCTCCGCAAGCAGGTAGAGCCTGAGCGGTGGGAGCGCCGCTTTTCTTCCGCGGATATGAACAGAGATCTAAATTTCAATGAGGTTCGGTCCACTGTAAAAGCTGTAGTTGAATCAGGGCGGTTCCCATTCCGTGACAGTGACAATCCAATCATGATTCTTGAGGATCTCTCGGTCTCTAAGTATGGTCGTCTGACAAATGGTGGCGATGTCCTCTTCGGAGCAAATCCCACCATTCGATATCCACAGACCCGGGTTCGGGCAGCGGTTTTTAGGACGGATAAGGCTGGCGATACGTACCACGATATGAAGTCCTACGAAGGCCCGTTGGTATCAGTATTGGAAGATGTATATGCCTTTATCCTGAGGAATACTCCTACAACATCACGTTTCAGGACTACAGATTTAAAACGCCAGGACGAACCCCTCTATCCATCGAATGCCATTCGTGAAGGTCTAGTCAACGCTTTCGCCCACCGTGATTACAGTGACTTTTCCGGCGGAATCATCATTCATATCTATCCTAATCGTCTGGAAATCTGGAATTCCGGAAGATTTCCAGAAGGCGTGATACCGAGTACGTTTAAGGCAGGAACACTATCCGTTCTGCGCAATCCGGACATTGCTCATGTGATATACTTGCGCGGATATATGGAGAAAGTTGGGAGAGGTATCACACTGATTCAAAAGGCTTGCGCCGAATACGGCCTGCCGCCGCCGCAGTGGTCGGAGGACGACCGCGGCGTTACCTTGATCTTCTTCGCCCCGGAAGTCACCCCGGAAGTCACCCCGGAAGTCACCCCGGAAGTCACCCCGGAAGTCTTACGGATGCTCAGTGTGCTTGAGGGCGATCTGTCACGGCAAGACCTTCAAAATCTTCTCGATCTGAAAGATAGGGAACATTTCAGGCAGGCCTACTTGCAGCCGGCTCTCCGGGAGGGCCTGGTCGAGATGACCCTGCCCGACAAACCGCGCAGCAGCAAGCAGCGCTACCGCCTCACCGGGAAAGGGCGCTCCGTGCGTGGAGGAGGTCGCTCATGATCGCGCCCGGGCCGGCTCCCGGCGACCTCCGGCCGAATTCCGGTTGGTCGAGCCTTCCGCTCTTCGACCGGACGGGGTGGAGACGGGTCCGGTTCGGCGATGTCGTGAAGAACGTGAAGGAGACTGCTGATCCCGACTCCGGCGAACTCGATCGTTACATTGCAGGCGCGCATATGGACTCGGAGAATGTCCACCTTCGCCGCTGGGGCATTATTGGTGACGGCTATCTCGGCCCGGCATTTATCCGGCGATTCCGGAAAGGACAGGTGCTCTACGGCTCCCGGCGTACTTACCTGAAAAAGGTCGCCTACGCAGAGTTTGACGGCATCACTGCGAATACTACATTTGTTCTGGAAGCCGTTGAAGGCAAGCTCTACCAACCTCTGCTGCCGTAGATCATGCTTTTGCAACGGTTTACGGAACATTCGATCCAGGAGTCAAAAGGCTCGACGAATCCCTATATTAATTGGCCCGACATCGCGAAGTTCGAGTTCGACCTCCCGCCGCTTGAGCAGCAGCGGCGTATTGCTGGATTTCTCTGGACGATTAATAGGACCATTGAACAGAATTATCAAAGCCGCGAAGCGACCCTTGCACTGAGAAAATCTGCTCATAAAGAAGTATTTTCACACGGTTTAGATTTTAAAGAAAAGGACACCAAAAAAAGCGATTTACCAGAAGGATGGCAATTTAGCACGGTGGGCGAACATCGACGACCTGCGAAGGGAGCTCCCGATCCGGGTGCAGAAGTGCCTCACCT
>CAYYEN010000592.1:0-2533 GCA_964470795.1 uncultured Spirochaetaceae bacterium
GAAAACTTACAAGAAACTGTAAAACTTGAAGCTGAATATATGAAGAACTTAATTGATGCTGGTGTTCATGTACATGAAGTAGATGCTGAAGCTTTCTCACAAGCAGCTTCTGTTGTTTACACAAGATTCCCTAAATGGACGCCTGGTATTTTTGATGAAATTCAAAAAGAATTGGCAACTATTCGAAAAAATCTAAAGAAATAATTATCTCTTTGCGGTGAGGTTTCTCACCGCTACTTTATTTCAAAATTAGGAGAATTAAGTTGCACATCAATAAAAAAGATTTACTAAGTAACTTTGAATTATATCTAGGTGGCCTCTTCATTACAGTAACAGTAGTTATTGTAATAATGAATGTATTTACCAGGTATTTTCTTCATTTTACTTTTTTCTGGACAGAAGAAATTGCTGTCGGATGTTTTGTTTGGACGATTTTCTTAGGAGCAACAGGTGCTTTCAAGAAAAAGAATCTAATGGGTGTTGATATATTGATGCAAGTTACTAAGGGTGTAGCTCGCAAAATATTTGTTCTTATCAATTCCATAGTAATGAGTGTTATTACTATCTGGATGGGGATAACAAGTTATGGGTATGTTAGTTCTTCAACTAAGATTACTGCAGCTCTTGAAATCTCTTATCAGTTTATTACAGTATCTATTGTAATAGCCTTCGCCCTTATGAGTATTTATTCTCTTATTACTTTATTTAAGAGTATAAAGGCTTTCTTTGTTAAAGAAGAAATAAGTGAGGTAAAGTGATGATTGAAATTTTTACTAACCCCTTATTTCCAGTAGCTTTGTTATTCATTTTGTTCTTTTTGGATGTTCCAATTGCGCTTTCCTTAATAGGTTCCTCGCTTTATTATTTTACTTTTATTAATACAGCAATTCCTATGAGGATGGTAATTCAACAATTTGTAACAGCTATTGAATCTTTCCCCTATCTCGCAGTTCCGTTTTTCATCATGCTAGGCTCAGTTATGAACTATTCTTGTATCAGTGAAAAGCTTATGGATATGGCTGAAGTTCTTGCAGGCCATCTTAAAGGTGGACTCGCACAAGTTAACTGTCTTTTAAGCGCACTTATGGGAGGTATTTCAGGTTCTGCTAATGCTGATGCAGCAATGGAATCTAAAATATTAGTTCCAGAGATGTTGAAAAAAGGCTTACCCCTCGATTTCTCTGCAGCTGTTACCGCAGCGTCTTCTGCAGTAAGTCCAGTAATTCCACCTGGTAATAATTTAATCTTGTACGCGCTTATTGCTAACATCTCAGTTGGAGATATGTTCCTTGCAGGTTACACCCCTGGAATTTTAATGACCGCTGCTTTAATGATCACAGTTTATATAATTTCAAGTATCAAAGGTTATGCCCCTTCAAGAGATAAACGAGCAAAAGCAAAAGAAATAGTACTTCAAATAGCAAAATCTATTTGGGCACTGGTAATTCCTTTTGTAATTATTCTCGGTATGAGATTAGGAATTTGTACTCCAACTGAAGCTGGTGGTATTGCTGTATTCTTTGCAATCTTTGTTGGCGTCTTTGTTTATAAGAAACTTAAATGGAAGCATATTCCAATCATTATCAAAGAAACTGTAATTAGTACAGGTTCTGTTATGCTTATTATTGCAAGTGCTAAGGTTTTTGGTTACTACATGAACTGTGAACGTCTACCTCAAATCATTACACAAGCGCTAGTTTCTATGACACAGAGCAAATACTTATTGTTATTTGTTATTAACATTATGCTTTTATTCATCTGTATGTTCATCGAAGGTGGAGCCGCTTTAGTTATTCTAGCGCCTTTACTAGTTCCAGCAGTTTGTTCGTTTGGAATCGATCCTTTACATTTTGGTGTAATCTTTATTGTTAACATCATGATCGGAGGACTTACGCCGCCCTTTGGCTCTATGATGTTTACGGTCTGCTCGATAGTAGATTGTAAATTCCAAGATTTTGTCAAACAAATCTGGCCATTTATTGTGGCACTACTAATTGTATTGTTTGCAGTAACCATGTCTGAGGATATTGCTTTAGCAATTCCAAAGCTCTTTGGCTATATTCCAAATCATAATTTTATAATTATGGGCTAAAAATCTTATAAAGGACCTCCTACAAAATAGGAGGTTCTTCTTTTAAGACTAAACTTCCTCTAATTGTTCCATTTCTTTTATATGACTCTTAAAGATAAATTTACCAACTAAACCTATCGCCATTTGTTGAAAGACAATACCAAAGACTACCGGAAAGGCAGCCTCTGGAGGAAAGAAAGCCATTGCAAGAACTAATGAAGCACTAATATTTCTCATACAACCACCAACGGTAACGGAGACAAGTTCTGAAGTGTTCTTGCAAAAGAGTTTTCCAAAGGCATAACTTATCAAGAAGGTGACAATTACTAAAGCAATTACACCAAATGCAATTAATAAGTATTTTGGAGAGAAACTAATATAGGGTCTCATCTTTGAAGTGTTTATTACTATTACGCAAAAGAGGAAAAGCTTTGAAAGTACATTCAATGATGGAGTTGCTTT
>CAYYEN010000593.1:0-2531 GCA_964470795.1 uncultured Spirochaetaceae bacterium
ATCTTCCAGCAATCACCATAGATATTTTCTATAAATCGCCATCGGAACGGCTTGTTTGATGCCGTTTCAGCGTCTGCAGGTACCTCCCCTGAAGGAGTCGTCAGCCCGTCTGTTTTTCCAGATGTTATGTTCGAGTACGTAGATCCTGTTTGCAAGCCTGCCCAAACCGCCTGAGCGTTACGCCTGCCAATATCATGCAACAGCAATAAAGACAAAGCGTTGTAGGTGTAATAAGGCAGGACAAACAAATCATCTCTCGTTAGTTGACACGCCGCCGTAAATTCGATCAGATTCTTATTATTCGGGTACTTAAACCCTGAATGAGAGCGGGCCTTTCCGGCGCCATCTATATAACCCGGATAACGGCATACTGCTTGTTGAGCAATATGCATAAACCCTGTAACTGGGATTAAGCTAAACCACAACTGTATTTTATTTCGCACACTATCGAACATTGCTCCGTACCAGAATTCCGGAATACTCACCTTTTGTAAGTAATTTGGATCGGTCAAATGGGATGCAGATCCATCCAAGCGCACAGCAACATCATCATGTTGATACCAACGTTGTTTCGTAGAGATTAACTCCTCAAACGGGCGCATAGCAGATTGTATTGGCTTTAGATTATTTAAATATTCACTCCCAATCAAGTCCACTCTATCATCATTTTTGTTAGGAGTATACTCAAATCCGTGAAGAGTTGGATTTCCTCTAACCCCTCCTTTAGTAAGTCCTATGCCAAGTCCAAGCCCTAACATGATTAAATGTAATTTGTTAAGTTAATAGACCCAGTAACCTTTATCATATTCCCCATAGATATACTCACATCTATTGATGCACCAGCAGGAAGGAGCATTCCGCTACCAGACTCTATAGTTCTATAATACCAAATCCTAGATTCGGTAATAGCGGTAATTCTTACAACCCCATTAGTACACATGTAGGTTGAGTTTGTAACATCTTGACTTAATCCTATTGATAATACAGGAACAGGATTTTGATTTTTGTCTGGAGGTAAAATTAAATTATTCATGACTTTATATTTTAAAGATTAATACGCTTGTGTTGGTGGAGTGAATCCAGATAAATTAAATGCAACACCTTCTATTATTCTGAATTCATCTATTTTTGTGGAGTGACCGGTTGTATTTTGATAACATGCAAAAAGTGTATAATTTGTTGTAGGATTAAATGTAGTATTAGCATTTGGGAATGTATTACTGCCTAATAAAACACCATTTAAATACAGATAAATATTGCCGTTTGCTTTTTGAACACACACATGCTTCCACCCAAATGCATTAGAAACGGACGTATCAATAATCAATGCTCCAACTTGATAAGTAACAGTGATCGCGAACACGCCATAAGATCCTCTTTGTATACCTATTGCAAGTATACTTGAACCGCTATCAGTTCCGCCAAGATATGTACCTACATTTTGATACTGTGCATTAAATGAGTCAAAGTCTAGCCAGAAATCAATTGTGTAATCTTTTAATAGGTTGTGTATTTTAGCAAACTCTCCTGTAACATTCGTTGCATGTGATCCAAAATATCCGGGTTCAGAAGTTATAGAGGAGCATTGTCCGAACTTACCCGACGTATATACTACAGGACCGGCTGTAAATGCTATCCCATTTCCAGAACTATCTACCACATTCCCATCAAAATGCAGTAACACTCTAGTTTTTGGCTTATTAATTGCCATAATTCTTCTTCTTAACATTACGCAGCCCTCACTAAATAAATAGATTCAGCTATTCTAACCACATTTATCTCTACATACCCATAAGATGGAATTGTTATAGAGGTACCCGAGAGAGACACGTACGAACCAGAAGAGGGCAACGTTTGAGTAATAGCAGAAGCGGAGTTGTTATATACTACAACGTGAATCTCTTCACCTATACTCATACCGGTATTAACCGACATTGTGGTAGCACCCGTCACGGTAGCTGTTACCAATCTTTTTGTTACAGGAAGCGCAGCTAAAGTCGTAACTGTATTCGAAGACTTCTCCCGATTCACGGTAGTACTCAAATCAGTAATCTGCTTTTGAAGTTTACCTAAAGCGGAAAGAATCGTATCCGTAGCTGTAATTGCCACACCAGAAGCAAAAGAAATTCCTTCCAAAACTACAGCTCTTACCGAACTTGCAAAGTCTGTTACATCCGAAGACGGGTGAGTATGAGTAGAGTTTGCCGGAGTAAATCCTAAAGAATCCTGCTTACCATTCCATGTGCTTTTCTCCGCATCCGTTACAAATCTTGCCGTAGAGCTTAGATTTATATCCGAAGGATTATGGGTATGAGTTGAATTTGCTTTTCCAGAAAGAGCTGTGTCTACATAAATAGTAGTAGCATACCCTGTTAAATCAACATCCGTAGATCCTATTTCTTCCCATGTTCCAATCCATATATACTCTAGTTTTACGTTATTCGTTTCCGATGGATCGCGAGGAATGAGATAAATAACATTACTCTCTCCTGTAGCCGGAAGAGTAGCAACCGATTCAATTCTTAAACTGC
>CAYYEN010000594.1:0-2512 GCA_964470795.1 uncultured Spirochaetaceae bacterium
TCCTTGCTTTAAATCCGTGTTACGGCTGGCAATATTCTTCTCAAGACCAAGGGACTGACGGTTATGCTGACTTTGTCCTATTAGGTGGAAGAAATGTAATTGCAATTGAAGAGAAGGTAATTGCTGATATTGAAAAATTAGATATTGCAACGAAGAAGGCTTTTAAAAAAATAGAGACTAAAAATTATATTACAAAATATGAGAAGCTTGAGAATTTTAAAATTCTAAAATACGCTATTATCTATTGTGACCATCAAGCGTTTATAACAGTTGAAAATTAATTACTCCTCTTTTTATCGCTCTCAATAGAAAAAGTATCTTGATATCTCTGGTTTTAAAGAAGAGTTTTTCTTGTTTTTTTCGACGTAATAACGGTATAATGTCAACATGCCAAAAATTATTGACCATGAGAAAAGAAAAGAACAAATACTAAAAACTGCTTTAAGCATATTTGGAAGGGAAGGTTATCGTGATTGCAATCTCTCCTTAATTGCTGAAGAGTGTGGTATTTCTCGTCCAACTATTTATCAATATTTTAAAGATAAAGAAGAAATCTACTATTATGCTGTTAAGCTTGTAACAGGACGTATGTTCAGTCGTTACGTGGTATGGGCTTGGGATGAAAATATTGGAAACGCAATAGACCGTATCAATTACATTTGTGATGATATTATCAACCAGGCTAAAGAAAGTGAAGGAGAGCTTCAATCTTTAATGGATGTGATGCTTCAGCTTAAACGTGATAACGTTGACTTTTCTCAAGTAATTGTAAAGCGAACTATTAAACTAACTATCTTAATTAAGAGAATACTTAATGAGGGTATTAAAGCTGGTACTGTTAAAGCTACTACAGATATCAACATGGTCTCCTCTCACTTGTTCACCTTGTTAGAAGCTTTCTGCTTTCAAATAGCCTTCTTGGGTAACTTTGATCTCAATTCTTCTAAGAATTTCATTGCAACTTACTTGAATTTCTTTCGAACAGATTTACGCTAACTCTTGCCGATAATATCCTTTCTTATTATTTTATGTATGTATCCCACGGGGGTGGGAAGGAAAAGATATGAATTTTGACAAGTTTACTGTTAAGATGCAACAAGCAATTGAAATGGCTAATCAATTTGCTGGGGAACAAAATAATGGCCAATTAGATAATAGCCATATTTTATTAGCCTTAATTAATCAAAAAGATGGTGTAATGCCACCTCTACTTGAAAAGATAGGGGTTGAGTTATCCTCTTTTGAACAAAGCTTACGTGATATTATAAAGACCTATCCACAAGTGTATGGTCAGGCTCAACGTAATCTTTCTTCTGCCTCTTATGAAGCTTTGAATAAAGCTGAAAAGATTGCTGTAGGGATGAAAGATGAATATATTTCAGCTGAGCATTATTTACTTGCATTACTTGAGACCACTTCTAAAGAGCAAGAGCTTTTAAAGAAGGTTGGTGTAAATAAAGAAGCAGTTTATCAAGCACTTAAGACTATTAGAGGAAATCAAAAGATTACCAACCAAGATCCTGAGGGTAGCTACCAAGTGCTTGAAAAATATTGTAAGGACTTAACTCGTCTTGCCCGCTCTGAAAAGATGGACCCAGTAATCGGACGAGATGAAGAAATAAGAAGAGTTGAGCAAGTTCTGGGACGTAAGACTAAGAACAACCCTGTTTTAATTGGTGAGCCAGGTGTTGGTAAAACCGCTATTGTTGAGGGGTTGGCTCAAAGAATTGCTAAAGGTGATGTTCCAGAGTTTCTTAAATCTAAGAGATTACTTTCTCTAGATGTTGGCTCGCTCGTAGCGGGTGCTAAATTTAGAGGTGAGTTTGAAGAAAGACTTAAGGGTGTTATTAATGAAGTAACCTCTTCTAATGGTGAGATTATTCTCTTCATAGATGAACTTCACACGATTGTAGGAGCGGGTGCTGCAGAAGGTTCTACTGATGCGTCTAACTTGATAAAACCAGCGCTTGCTCGTGGAGAGCTTCATGCAATTGGTGCAACAACGCTTGATGAATATCGTAAATACATTGAAACCGATAAAGCACTAGAGAGAAGATTTCAGCCTGTAATGACGAAGGAACCAACGGTTGAGGATACTATTGCAATCTTAAGAGGACTGCAACAGCGCTATGAGGTACACCACGGAGTACGTATTAAGGATGAGGCCTTAGTTGCTGCCGCAACCCTTTCAAATCGTTATATTACTTCCCGTTTCTTACCAGATAAAGCTATCGACTTAGTAGATGAGGCGGCTAGCCAACTTAAGATGGAAATTGAAAGTCAGCCAACCGAGCTTGATAAAATAGACCGTAAGATGCTTCAGCTTTCCATCGAAAAGCAAGCGTTGACTCGTGAAAAAGATGAAACCTCTCTTGAGCGACTTGATAAAGTTAATAAAGAACTTTCTCAACTTCAAGGTAAGCATGATGCAATGCACTTAGAGTGGCAGAATGAAAAGGATGCTATTTTAGGCATGAAGGAAAAAAAAGGGGAATTAGCAAGTCTTGAAGCA
>CAYYEN010000595.1:0-2512 GCA_964470795.1 uncultured Spirochaetaceae bacterium
GGAAACCCTGACAACCCTATTTTCCTACCTACCTTACCAAAGGGGGTGTCGCAAGTCGATTCGTGAGTTTGTCGCAAGTTCCGGAGCCCTCAATCATCCGGTCCTCGATGCGAGGTGGCGTCTTCGTCAACCCAATCCTCCTCGGTATAGGACATGCCCTTCCGCCCAGGAACTTTACGTGCGGGTCAGGGGCGGTAAGAGGGGCAGCTTTTCGGACCGTAGCAGAACGTTTCGATCCGGTACTGTTTCTGCGATGGGTTCCACTGGTCGATGATCATTTGTATTTGGTAATCTAAAATCCCCCCAGGCAGGGGGCAAATGATCCTCGAAAAAGTACCCACCCCGCACATTTTCCCCTATCATCCTGCGGAAGGAAAGGGAATTCCGGTCCGCAGGGAGGATGAGAGGAGATGTACGGGATGGTTGACAGGGAGTATATCCGGAAAACAGCGCTTCCGGGAAGGTTGGTCCATCCGAAAAGATTTCCCGGCAGTTGGGAATGTGCCGCAAGACGGTCCGCAAGTTGTTGGGAGATTCCCAAAAGCCCACCTATACCCTCAAGGAGCCCCGCCCTCGTCCGGTGACGGGGCCCTATCTGGAGGTCATCCGGGCCTGACTTGTGGAGGACCTCCAGGCCCCCCGCAAGCAGCGTCACACGGCCCGGCGGGTGTACGACCGTCTGGTGGCGGAAAGAGGGTTCAAGGGAAGTGAATCCATCATCCGCAAGGTCGTGGCGGAGATAAAAAAAGAGATCGCCCCGAAGAAGGGTTTTCTTCCCCTGGAGGCCGCCCCGGGGGAACAGGCTCAGGTGGATTGGGGGGAGGCGGTGGTGCGCCTCGGGGGAGAGGAACGACGGGTGCATCTGTTCTGCATGAGGCTTCGTCACAGCGGAACCCCCTTTGTTTACGCCTTCCCCGACGAGGGCCTGGAGGCGTTCCTGGCGGGGCACCGTCTGGCCTTCGAGTTCTTCGGCGGAGTCCCCAAGGAGTGCGTTTACGACAACCTCAAATCGGCGGTAACCAAGGTTCTCAAGGGACCTCACCGGGAGGAGAACCGGCATTTCTCGGCTCTCCGAAGCCACTACCTTTTCGATAGCGCTTTCTGCAATCCTCGAAGTGGCCACGAGAAGGGTGCTGTGGAGCACTTGGTGGGATATGTCCGAAGAAACGTCCTGGTTCCCGTTCCAGACTTGGCATCCCTGGAGGAGCTCAACCTCTCTCTGACCCGGTGGTGCGAGGAGCAACGGAAGAAATGCGGGGCCTCTTTCGGAGAGGAGGCGGCTTCCCTGCTGCCCCTCCCGGCGTTACCCCACCCCTGCGCCCTTCATACCGTTTCGGTGGTGAGCTCCACATCTCTGGTCCGGTTTGAGGGAAACGTCTACTCCGTTCCCGTGGGTCATGAGCGGGAAGCGGTAAACCTGTCCTCCACCTGGGATCGGATTCGCATCTCCCAGAACGGCACCCTTCTGGCGGACCACCCCCGGCTTTCCGGAAAGGGGAAGGCTTCCATGGAACTGGCCCACGTTCTCCCGTTGCTACAGGCCAAACCGGGGGCAGCGCGGAACGCGGCGGTGGTCCGGCGTTTGACGGAACCCTGGCAGAAGGCCCGAAAGCTTCTGTGCGCTCAGCCCGAAGGTTATCGGGAGTTCTGCACCATTCTCCTGCTTCACCGAGAGCATGCCATGGAAGCTCTTACGCAAGCTCTGGAGGAGGCTCTGTCCCTCAAACGGGTTACGGCAGAGACGATCCGTCAGCTGTTGTGGAACCGCACCACCTCAGTTCTCCCGGCGGCTTCGGTTCCGGATCCCCTGATGGAGTTTTCTTCCTGCTGTGCCCCGAACCCGGGGAGATACGACGCCTTGGCAAGGGGGGCGGTGGCATGAGCACGCTTCCCCACGACCGGGACATGGCGGTCCAAATCCTCTGTCGGGACCTCAAACTTCCCGGAGTTCTGGGGCACTACCGGCACGGTACCGTTCCCGTCGACCCTAGGGACTACCTCCGGGAAAGCCTGGAGGCGGAACGGGCCTCCCGCCAGGAGAAGCGGCTGAAGAACCTCCTGAAAGGAGCGAAGCTTCCCTATGCTCGCACCCTTGCGGAGTACGACTTCCTGCGCCTTCCATCTCTGCCGAAAGAGCAGATTCTATCCTTGGCCCAGGGAGACTTCCTTCGCCGCCAGGAGAACCTTGTCCTTCTGGGAAACTCGGGCACCGGCAAGACCCATGTGGCCATCGGCATTGCCGCATCCTGTGTCGCCGCAGGCTATTCGGTCCGTTTTACCACCGCCCTGACCCTGGCCCAGGAACTCCTCCTGGCCCAGGACGAGCACCGCCTCCCCCGGGTGCTCAAATCCTACGACCGATATGACCTTGTGGTGGTGGACGAACTGGGCTACCTGGGGCTGGGCCCCGGAGGAGCACCCCTCTTCCAGTTCTTCGCGGAACGGTACGAGAGAAAGAGTGTCTGCATCACCACGAACCTGGAGTTTGGCCGTTGGCCCGAGGTCTTCGGAG
>CAYYEN010000596.1:0-2508 GCA_964470795.1 uncultured Spirochaetaceae bacterium
CCATCCTTAATGATTGGTGGAAGCAAAGCGGCTTATCAAGAAATTAGACCTATTTTTGAAGCAATCTCTGCTAAAGTCGATAACAATACTCCTTGTTGTGCTTGGATAGGAACTGGCGGTGCTGGACATTTTGTCAAAATGGTTCATAACGGAATTGAATATGCAGATATGCAATTAATCGCCGAAACTTATAATATAATGAAAAAAGTATATCACCTTTCAACTGAAGAAATGGCTGAACTCTTCTCCACTTGGAATGAAGGCGAACTAAATTCTTATTTGATAGAAATCACGAGTCATATTCTTAAATATAAGACTGAAGATAATAGTTATTTATTAGATAATATCCTAGATGTTGCAGGACAAAAAGGCACTGGTAAGTTATCTGCCATTACAGCCTTAGAGGTAAATGTGCCCCTAACGCTGGTCTCCTCCTCTGTCTTTGAGCGCTACTTAAGTGCAGAAAAAGGAGAAAGAGAGGAAGCGAGTAAGCTTTATAAAAAACCAGCAAGCACTAATGTAAACAAAACTCAAGATTTTGCTAATAAACTAAAAGCTGCTCTCTATTGCGGTAAAATTATCTCCTACACTCAAGGCTTTGAACTGATGAAAAGAATGAGTGATGAAAAGGGATGGGAACTAAAACTTGGTGAAATTGCTTTAATTTGGAGAGGCGGTTGTATTATCCGCTCTGCTTTCTTAAACAAGATTGATGATGCGTATAAAGACAACTCAAAACTATCGAACCTCGTCTTTGACCCCTTCTTTAAAGAAGTCTTAACAGAAGGGGAGCAAGCATTGAGAGAAATAGTTGCTCTCTCTATCACATCCAGAATCTCATGTCCGACTCTCTCCTCAGCTATCAACTGGTTCGATTCTTTTACCGACAACGATATGCCAACTTCATTAATTCAGGCACAAAGAGACTACTTTGGCTCCCATACTTATGAAAGAAAAGATACAGAACGTGGTCAATTTTTTCATACTAACTGGACAGGTAAAGGTGGTAACACTACCTCTAACTCCTACAACGGATAAGGAAACTACAATGAGTGACTCTCTAAATTTTGTAATCTTTGGCTTTGGTGGAGACCTTTCTAAACGAAAGCTACTTCCAGCCCTTTCTCAGTTGTTTCTAGCTAATAAGCTTGGCAAAAGTGTAAATATCATAGCAATAGGTCGAAAAGACTACACCTCCTCTGAGTTAAGCCTTCTTATCAAAGAGGCCATAGCTAGCAGTAAAGATCCTTTAAAAGATGAAGAGCTTAATAAATTCATTCCCCTCTTTAGTTACCTTAAAATGGATATAAGTAATAAAGAAGACTATTCGCTTTTAAAGGAAGCGTTAGAAAAGACTCAAAGCGAAAAGGTAATCTACTACTATGCAATCTCTCCTTCTTTGTATGAAATAGTTTCAAAAAACCTCTATTTAGCCGACCTAACTTCTCATGAGGAACTGGCCATTATTGAAAAACCTTTTGGTCATGATTTAAATAGTAGTACACAACTTAATATTGAACTTCATAAATACTTTAAAGAGTCACAACTCTATAGAATTGACCATTATCTTGGAAAAGAAACTGTTCAAAATATACTTGTCACTCGTTTCTCTAACAGTATCTTTGAGCCCCTTTGGAACCGCAACTATATCGATTACGTGGAAAATACCGCCTCTGAAGCGTTATCTGTTGGCAGTCGTGCAGGCTACTATGAAGGCTCTGGTGCGCTTCGCGATATGGTTCAAAATCATCTTTTACAAGTGCTTGCCCTAATTGCAATGGAGCCCCCGGTAAGTGCCGGAGCAACCTGTCTAAGAAATGAAATGGTAAAAGTCTTTCAATCCTTGCGCCCAATAAAAAGGGAAGAAGTTAAAGATTTAGTAATAAGAGGCCAATATCAAAGAACAAAAGAGGAAATTGGTTATCGAGAAGAAAAAGGAGTTGCCTTAGATTCTAAAACTGAAACCTATGTTGCACTAAAATGCTTTATCGATAACTGGCGTTGGTCTGGTATACCTTTTTATATTCGAACAGGCAAAGCGTTAAAGGCTGCAAACAGTGAAGTTGTTGTTCACTTTAAAGACAATCCTCATAAAATCTTTTCAGAAAATGAGCATATTGAAGCTGAGCCAAACTTGCTCACTATTAGAATTCAACCTGATGAGGGGATTGTCTTAAACGTTGGGATGAAAGTTCCAGGCTATGGTTTTAATATTAAGAGTGTGGATATGGATTTCCATTACTCTGCAATTAAAGAATATAAGATTTCAGACTCCTATATTAGGTTAATCCACGATGCAATAAACAAGGACCAAACGCTCTACCAAAGCAGTGAAGCTATTTCTCTTACTTGGAGCTATATCGAGCCTATCCTTGAGGCTTGGAAAACAGAGAGTGATATTCCTCTCTATTTTTACAATAGAGGTAGCTGGGGGCCTGATGGAGTTGAAAAACTACTCACCGGTAAAGATAACGCTTGGCGTATTCCTTGTAAAAGCACTGAGGGTGG
>CAYYEN010000597.1:0-2506 GCA_964470795.1 uncultured Spirochaetaceae bacterium
GGCTTCCCGGAGCGCATTGGCCGGGGTTACGCCTTCGAAAACCCCGTTTATCAGGACGAAAAAGTGGTCTACTGTGGGTATCTGGTGAACCACTGGGGCCATTTCCTGGTGGAAGCTGTCAACCGGCTGTGGTACGCGCTGAAGGATGACCGGACCGTTGATAAATATGTGTTCTTCATCGATGAAGGACAGGAACGGGAAATTAAGGGCAACTACAAAGAGTTCTTCCAGCTTCTCAAAATCTGGGACAAGGTGGAGATCATCAACAAGCCCACCCGCTACCGGGAAGTCATCGTGCCGGAAATCGCCTTCCAGTGTATGCACTTCCATTCCCCGGAGTACCTGGCGATTTTTGATGCCATTGCCGGCAACGTCACCGTTGACCCGGCGTGGGAAAAGGCCGACAAAATCTACTTTACCCGCAGCAGCTTTGCCAAGGGCAACGGCTTTGACTTTGGCCTTGATTGCCTCGATAATTTCTTTCAGCGCAACGGCTTTCTGATTCTGGCGCCGGAGACCATCACCCTTTCTCACCTGATCTACCTGATTCGCGGGGCTTCCGAAATTGCCACCATTTCCGGCTCCGTCCACCACAATATGCTCTTTACGAAAAATGGGCAGAAGCTGACCATTGTGGAGCGGCTGATTATTAACGACGACCATCAGGTGGGCATCAACCAGATGCGGCAGCTGGATGTGACTCCCATCGATGCCAACTTCCACCTGTACCCCATCGACACCACCGGCCCGCTGATGGTGGGCTGCAACCACATTCTGGACAGGTTCATCGCAGACAAGGGTCTGCTGCCCCCGGATGACGTTTACCGGAGCAAAGCCTACCGGGATCGGTGCTTCAAGGGCTACATGGCCTCCTATCAGGACAACTACCGCTACCGCTGGCATATGGAGCCGTGGTACCCGGAAATCTGCGACTCCCTGTACGAAGCCTACGAGGACAACTACCCCTACTTTAAAGAATATCTGGACGGCGAAAAACCCTTCCTCCGGGAACACTATTTCCAGCTTCACTACTGGAAGCAGTTTATCAAGCGGCTGATTCACTATCACCGGTAAGAAAGAGGCTCCCATGAACATTGACTACCAATACCTGCGCCCGGAGAAGGCGAAGGCTCTGAAAAAATGGTACGACGACCCTGTGGAAGTGCGGGAGAAGCCCGCCCTCTGGCAGGGCAAAGATGCCGCGATTCTCCCCCTGCGTCGGGGCTTCGGTCTGCTCTTCGGCAAGGGCGGCGTGGTGGATGAAAACGGGAACTATGTGGCCCTTTCCGCCATCCCCGGGCGGGTGGAGGGAAGCTACCCGGTGGAAGCCCCGGAATACCACGATGAAAAAGTGGTCTACTGCGGCTATCTCGTCAACCACTGGGGCCACTTTCTCATCGAGGGCGTGACCCGGCTGTGGTATTTTCTGGAAAACGACCCCACCATTGACAAATACGTTTTCTTTCTGGATGAAAACGAGGAGCGGGAAATCCGCGGCAATTACCGAATCTTTCTGGAGCTGCTGAAAATCTGGGACAGGCTGGAGATTATTAACAAGCCCACCCGTTACCGGGAAGTGATTGTGCCGGAGCTGGGCATCCATATGCGAACGGCCTACACCCCCAAGCTGCTTCGGGTCTTTGACGCCGTGGCGGACAGCGTTGTGCCCCAGCCCGACTGGGACACCCCCAAAAAAATCTATTTCAGCCGCAGCCAGTTCAAAAAGGGCCAGCCCTTTGAATTTGGCTTTGACGCGCTGGACAATTTCTTTGAAAAGAACGGCTACACCATTCTCTATCCTGAGAAGGTGCCCCTTGACCGGATGATTCACTACATCCGAAACGCGGAGGTGGTCGCTTCCCTGTCCGGCTCCCTGCCACACAATATGCTGTTCGGCAAAAACGGGCAAACCGTGGAGATCGTGGAGCGGCTGGTCATCAGCGACGACAATCAGACCGATGTGAACCGGATGCGGGATCTGAACGTAATTTACATTGACGCCAATATTCCGATCTACCCCATCGATTTTGTCGGCCCCTTCATCATGGGTTACACGCCGGAGCTGGAACGGTTCGCCAAAGACAATGGATACCAGCCGCCGGATGGACGTTTCCTGACGGAAAAGCACTACAAGCGCTGTTTTGTCAGCTATATGAAGGCCTATGCCGACCTGTACCGCTACAATTGGTTTCAGGACAGCTGGTACGGCCCCTTTGCCGATTCCCTGTACGAGGGCTTCCGGGCGGGCCATGCCTTCTTTGGGGACTACCTGGACGGGAAAAAGCCCTTCCGCTGGCATCACTATTTCGAGCTGCACTATTGGAAGCAATTTGTCAAGCGGCTTCTGGACGTAGATAAATAATCTTTTCCCTTGCTTTTTCTCGCAAGATATACTAAAATAGCCCCATGGATTTATGGATTCTGCTAAGGAAAGGACAGAAACAGCATGTCTACCATTCAAGTGTTAAAGCCCAAATTCCATATTGACGAGTGCCTGGCGCAGATT
>CAYYEN010000598.1:0-2505 GCA_964470795.1 uncultured Spirochaetaceae bacterium
ACCTTGATAGGACTAGCTGCTTCTAAGCTGTTAAAACAAGATAAAGGAAAAATGCTCTTTTGCTGTATTCCGGCAGGCGCTAGCGATATCGCACTAATTGCATCCGATATGGGTTACGATAGCCCCGATATCGCAGTCTTTCAGCTTGCGAGACTCGTTACTTGTATTGTAATTTTTCCTCAAGTTATAAAACTGTTTGCCTCATTGTTTATGTGATTTGTTCTCATACATCATCTCATCAGCTTTAGTAAGTAAAGCTTCATAAGAAAAATCTGTTTTCTTTTGAGCAATTGAATAGCCTACGCTTAAAGAGAGGGTGTAAGGGGCAACCTTGTTAGCATTATATTGCTCAAGGTTTTTATAGATATTTTCAATAGTCTGTTTGACAACTTGAACAGAGTTTGCTTTTAAAAGAATAATAAATTCATCACCTCCAAAACGTGCAACAAAGTTCTTTTTAGAGCAACTATCAGTTAGAATTTTAGCTGTTGTTCTTAAAGCTTGATCTCCTGCTAGGTGGCCATGAGTATCGTTAATTACTTTGAAATGATCAATATCTGCAATAATAAGTGCAAGATCAAATCTGGCTTTCTTAAGTTGTTTTAGCTCTAAAGCCAGTTGCGTATTAGTTGCTCTACGATTGTAAACAGAGGTTAACATATCTATAGAAAGTTGTGAATTCATCATATATAAGTAGAGTAATAGTAAAGAGAGGGCCGAAGAAGTCCAAACATAGGAAATACCGTAATACTTCATTTGAAAAAAGTTGACTATTATTATAGGGAGAGGAAAAACTAAGAGAATCCAATAAAACATGCTTTCTCTAATGCGTTCCTTTAAAAGAGCTTCCTTAATAACAATAACAGCAGTTACTATCCAGTAAGAATAAGCTATTAGGATAATGAGGTTTAAAAGAGGCCCTCTGCTATAGAGGTTATCGCTTGAGATAGAATAAACAAACTGCGTCTTTATGCTGGATAAAATAAGAAGAAACGCAACAAAGCAAGGAATTAATATCAATACTTCCATTCTTTTAGATAAGCTTTTTTCTGGAAAGAGTAAAACAAAGCAATACTTAAACCAGTAGTAGCCAAAGACTAAGTGGCAGGTGAAATAGATAATGAATAATAGATGATTAAGAGCAATAAAAGCTGGATGAGAATGGTAGTGCAATAGATATGAAAAGGAATCACAAGCGAGGATAATAATATTTGAGTCAACAATCTTTTTGAAAAAGGACATGCTTTTATCTTCGACATTAACTTTAGAGCGACGAGAAAAAAGCAATAATAAACTTAAAATTATTATTCCTGTTAGATTGATTAGTAAAAACTGTACTTTAACAAAATCCATAAAATCCCCTTTTAATGATTATAAAGTACTTAAGGTATATGTAAAAGGGGATATTATAAAAAAAGGGACTGCTTTTTTAAACAGCCCCTTAGCGTCAGTAAACTGGTAGTTTACGCATGAAGTGGAACATAGCCTGCAAATACTTGAGGTAAGATTAAGCTGATCTGAGGGATGAAAGATACCAATAGAAGAGCGATAATCATACATAGGTAGAACGGCAAGGTTGCTTTAACTACTTTTTCAAGTGGAGTCTTACCAACAGCAGAACCAATAAAGAGTACTGCACCAACTGGAGGAGTTAAGAGACCAATACCACAGTTAAGAATAACCATAATACCAAATTGAATTGGGTCTAAACCGCAGATGTTGGTAGCAATTGGAAGTAGGATAGGGGTAGCAATAAGAATAATTGGAGCCATATCCATGATACAACCTAATACTAATAAGATTACATTGAGTAATAAGTTTAAGATTATTCTGTTATCTGTGAGGGCTACAATTGCACGAGCTGCCATATCAGGGACGTGAAGCATTGTTAAACAGTTACCAAAGACTGAAGAGGTTGCAATTAAGATAAGTACAATTGCAAGAGTATTTACACAGCTATCGAGTGCTTGCCAAACGCCTTTCCAAGTAAGTCCTTTGTAGATAAAAACAGAGACGATAAGTGAGTAGATTACAGCAATAGCAGCAGATTCTGTTGCGGTAAAGACACCTGCAACAACACCAACTACAACAACGACTACTGCAGCTAATGCCCAAATAGAGGCTCCAAGTTGTTGGAAGAATCTCTTGAGGCTAAATCTTTCGCCCTTTGGATAATTTCTCTTAACAGATATAATGTAAGAGCCGATCATAAGGGTGATAGCCAATAGTGCTCCTGGTAAATAGCCTGCTAAGAAGAGGCTACCAACAGAAATACCACCTGCAGTCGTTGCATAGATAACCATGTTGTGGCTTGGAGGAACTAAGAGGCCTTCACAAGAAGAAGTGATAGTTACAGCGGTTGAGAAATCTGCATCATATCCTTCATCTACCATCATAGGAATTAAGATAGAGCCAAGGGAAGCGGTATCCGCTGCAGCAGAGCCTGAAATACCACCGAAGAAGTAGGAGGCAACAATGTTAACTTGTGCAAGTCCACCTCTCATC